>CAMPIC010000457.1 GCA_946886185.1 uncultured bacterium | reverse complement strand
TCCCCTCCGTAGCGGTGACAGCGCTTTGCCCTGCCAGAGTTCTGCTCTCCTTACCATCATCGATTCCTCGACCGTGAGAAAGGTGCAGCTGGCAGCTCATTGGAGCGTACCGGTTTGGCGAATGACCCGATGTCATGGAAGTGAGGTGGACAGCAGCGGGGTTTTTCCCTATAATTGTGTCCCGCTGCTATAGGAGGACTCATGCGCTCTATCTATCTCGTCATGACAGTCTCACTGTCTATTTTCTCGACTCCTGTCTGGGCCGGACCCAACGAAGGGGGCGTGTTCATTCTGCACGCGAATGAAAGCATCGACTACGCGCCCGGAGTGGACTATTGCGGTCAATCCGGGTTGGTCGATTGCAGCTCAGCGGATACGCGAGTCGACGAAGCCGGTCCGCAGGTGCTTCACACGTTCGGAGCCTTTCCCGCGGAGAACGATCCTCGAGTTTTGGCCGTGGTATTCGGCATCGAGTACGACGAGGAGATCACGGTGATCGACTGGGGTACTTGCGGCGATATCGAGGTACTCAGCGGGAACGAGGACGGGGAGCCCTGGCCGGCCTCGGGTTCCGTCGCTGTCGTGGGCTGGAACACGGCGCAAACCGACCACTTGCTCGAGATCCTGTGGTTGGCAGCGACGAACGATGCCGGTGAACCGGCTTCGATCTCGATCGTGCCCACCTGGATCGACCACTCCGCCTCCTTTGGCGACGACTCCGTGCCGACGGAGATCGACGATGCCGTAGATCTGGGTCGACTCGGCTTCTTCGAAGACGGATATCTTCCTTGCCCGGATGCAACGCCGGTGCAGCAATCGAGCTGGGGAGCCGTGAAGGCGTTCTATCGCTGAGTCGTTGATGGGCACCGACGGCGGCCGACACGGCGACCTGGGCCGAAGCAATTCGACCCAGCGCCGTTGAGGTCAGTCCGCGGAGCTCCTCCGAAACGGGATTCCGCGCCTCTCCGCCATCTGGCGCCCGATCCCCTCGATCTGCTCCGGAGTGAGGATCTGTGCCGCGGCCGGAAACAGCTCTCGGTCTTCGAATCCGATGTGCCGCTCGTATGTGTTCCGGAGCGACTCGAGCGTATGGATCAATCGGCCGGCTTCCTCCTCGGACAACGGCCCATCGAGCCATTGCGAGGCGAGCTCGTCCACGACGGCGTGAGCGGAATCGAGGATCCGGTGCTCCTGTTCCAGCTCGTCGGCGCGTTCCAGTACCTCATGAGCGGCGTCGCTCTGCTCCGAAGATGTCCGGAGAACCGGAAAGAGGCTCTCCTCCTCGTCCGCGGTGTGGCGCGGTCCCGCGACCCGGAAATACTGGAGCGCCTGCTGCATCGCGTCACGTGAGGCGCCGCTCAACGCGGAGGAGCGCTCGGAGCGCGCGACCCGCAGCATGATCTCGAGGAACCGCTCGATCCTCCGATGGCAGTCGCTCAGGAGCCCGAGTGGCTCGTCGAATCCGTGCTCGGGCTTCTGTCCGATCTGTACGGGCATGGCGAGACCTCCTTACGCGGAGTGTAGCAGCCTCGCGCATGCCCCGAACCGCCGCGAGACGCCCTCCAGGGGCACGACGCACTCTTCGCCGGGGACCATGGCCGCTCGGACCTCGAGGATCCGTCCGCCCGGGTCCATGGCCGCTCGGAGCTCGAGGATCTATCCGCCGGTGGACCATGGCCGCTCGGAGCTCGAGGATCTATCCGCCGGTGGACCATGGCCGCTCAGAGCTCGAGGATCTCTCCGCCCAAGATCTGGATTCCCGCCTGGCCGGTCGACGAATTCACGACGAGGTTTCCGATCTGGACGCCGTTGCGCAACAGCGTGCCTTCCGCGTCATAAGCCGGTTCGATGTCATCACTGTCGAAGAAGTGATAAACGACGTTCTGCCACTGGAAAAAAGTGGCGCCGTTGTCCGGGGTGCCCGTCGACTGCACGGTGTCGGTCTGTTCGGTGAAGGAGTCGCCTGAGCCGGAGAAGAAGTCGTTCTTGAATTCGTAGTCGTGCGAAATCTCGGCTCGCTTCGTGCCCGCGCTCAATACTGACTCGATGTGGAGCCGATCGTGCGTGTTGCTCGCGCTCTCACTGACGACGAAGATGAAGGTGCCGGTCATCTGCCCCTGGACCGACCAGCTCTCGCCGTTCATCGTGATCGATCCTTGGACGCCCTGCGAGACGCTCTTCTCGAAGTCGTCCTGCGGGATCACCGCGCTCGCGACCGTAACGTCGAGCCCGGTCGAGACGACTCGATATCGGAAGTCGTCGTGCGCGCCCAGGAAGCTCGTCGCGTCGTCGCAATCCAAATCTCCCAAATCCCCGGAGATGCTCTCGAAAAAGATGTCCAGGGTCACGCCGCTGCCGAAGACGACGCGCAATCGGTCGGTCGGCTGGCTCCCGTAGCTGAACTGGCCGGAGCCGGGCGGAGTCTCGGTGAGGGTGCCGGACGTCGTGTCCTGATTGCCGTTGGCGCAGCTCGCGAAGAAAAACGCGTTCGCGGCGATCTCGTTGGCGTCGTTGATGAAGCCTCTGGTCTCGAACCCGCCGGAATATGCAGCGCGAATCGCCGAGAGGTCGGCGGCGGTCAGAGGGCCTCCCCCTCCGTCACCAGTCAGCGTGACCAGCGCCGTCGCGGACTTGGTCGGATCCTCGACGCTGGTCGCACGCACGGTCGCAGTGGGGGGAGACGGCAGCTGGTCCGGCGCCGTATAGAGTCCGGAAGCGTCGATCGTGCCCCGCGCTGCCCCTTCGTCGATGCTCCAGGTTACCGCCGTGTTGGTCGCGCCCACGATGGTCGCGACGAACATGCGGGACTGACCCAGAGCCACGGTCGCGACTGGAGGGGAAACCGCCACACCGACTCCACCGCCCGCGTTGTTCACCAGGATGTCGACGCTGTCTTCAGCTCGATCCGATCCTCTGGATGCGCGCGCGGTGATACGATGCCCGCCGTTGGAGACCGTTTCGCTGTTCCACGAGAATGCGAATGGGCTCGACGAGTCGGTCCCGACCTCGGTTCCGTCGACCAGGAACGCCACTGCCTCCGCTTCCGGCGCCGTCGCCAACAGGAGCACCTCTCCTGAGATCTGTGCGCCGTTCGCCGGAGATGTCAAGTCGATGGCGAGAGCTGCGGGCGTATTGGTCGGACCGTCGTCGTCGCTCGAGCACCCCGTTGAGAGAAGCAGCGCGATCGCGACCATGGGCAGCCCCCACTGCACCCGGAAGCAACGGATCGTCGGAACGCTCGTCGGAAGCGGGTAGAGACGAATCACGCGCATCTCCTTCCTCGGTTCAGTCCGCTCTGGATCCAGTCCGCCCTGGATCCCCCAGGAGGCGAGGATTCCAATGAGTGCCGGGTTCTGGAACGTAGTCGCATGACGGCCATCGCGGCCGCACGCGATGATATCCGACCCGCAGTTGGAATTCGAGCGTTTCGGCGACTGGCATTCATCGATGGGATGTCGACCCACGAGCTCCTCGAACGTCCTTTGTACAGACTCCTAACGCCACGCACCTTCCCTGGCGCCGATACCGCGGTCGTCTTGTCCCCCACTCGCCCGCGTTGGAGGTTGTTGCCTGATCCGCGTACACTCTCTCCAGCGCAGACG
>CAMPIC010000456.1 GCA_946886185.1 uncultured bacterium | reverse complement strand
GCATGTTCCCCAATCCCTCCTGGCGCTCCAACTCGCGGTGGGCATGGAAGACGGGGGCGAACCGTTCGGCCAGCCCTTCTTCTCGAGTCACGTAGACGGTGTGCTTGAACGGCGACGGCCCGTTTTCGTAGCGCGCCAGGATCCAGGAGGAGAAGACGCCTTCCTCCGGCTCCTCCACGACGCTGGGAGCGTCCCAACTGAGATGGTCGCGCTTGATCCAGGTCGGCGGATTGTCGTCGACGATCACGCACCACGGGAGTATGAAGTCGATGCTTCCGATGCCATCCGGCCCGGTCGTGACATCACCGATCTGCCAGTCTTGTTGCGCGTGGCAGTCCGTGCAGATCCCGTTTTCCATCCGGTAGCAACGCCACGTCGTGAGGTTCTCCCGGATCCGGATCGTGATGCCCGCGACGGGAGCGCCGGTTTCGAGCTCGAGCACGCGTACCGTGTACGTCTTGACGGCAGGCGGTTCCGCCTGATCCCCGGCGCGGGACGGCACGGAGCTGCATAAGAGCCCGGCAGCGGCAACGAGAGTCATGACCGGAAGGGAACGAAACGACCGGACCGGAATCGGGAGCATCGGCGACCTCCTTGCACATGGCCCGCTTCGCTTCCCTGCGAAGCGGCGACGGATCGACGCGGATCCCGGTCGGAGCAAGACGCATTCCGGAAGCGCCGCTTCGCCCTTGCGCTCGGTGAAAAGGTCCGCGAAGCTGCGCGGTCGTTCGGAGTGCCGCCAAAGAGCGTGTCGGTAGCGCGAGATCGCGGCGTCGGCTGCTCGTTCCGTGTGAAGGAGCGCATTTGGTGCATGAGAATTTGGATGCGATGAAGCCGACCGAGCCACTCCGGATCGCGTATCTCCTGGGCAGTCTCCGCTTCGGAGGCGCCGAGCGTCACCTGACCCATCTCCTGCGCGGGCTGGATCACTCGCGGTTCGAGCCGCGGCTCTTTCTCACTCGGCGCACGGGACACTTTCTTCCAGAGGTCGAGTCGTTGGGTGTTCCGATCGAAGAGACCGGTGTGCGGTCGGTCTTCACTCCGAGTGGACTGCGAGGCATCGCGCGCCTTGCTCGGCGCTGCGAGCGCGATCGGATCGACATCATCCATTCCTATCTCTACGGCGCGAACCTGATCGGTATGGGAGTGGCTGCACTTTCGCCCCGCGTGGTGCATCTCATCGGAATTCGGCAGCAGGTGCTGCCCCATCCGCGCGTCTTTCGCGCGCTTTTCGGAGTGGCGGGGCCGCGGACGCATTTCGTGTCGGTGTCGATGGCGGCGGACGCGGTTCTGGGAGAATGGGGAATCGATCCGCGCTGGCGTCATCGCGTGCCGAACGGAGTCGAGATTCCTTCTCCGATGTCACTGTTGGATCGGTCTCAGAAGCGCGCGGAGCTCGGCGTGTCGGCGGCTCAGGTGCTCATCACCATGGTCGCGAACTTCCACGCGGTGAAGGGACACGACACGCTGATCGAGGCGTTCGCCATGCTCCCGGCCATGGCCGGCGTGACTCCATCCTCGCATCGCCCGACCGAGTCCGGTCATGGATCGTCGATCGCCGCGGCTGGTGGAGGACCACAAGGAGTGGCGGAAACCGGTCCCGTTCTCGCATTGGTCGGAGACGGCGATCGCATGGACGCGTGCCGAACCCTTGCACAGCAGGCGGGCGTCGCAGATCGAGTGCGGTTTCTCGGCCAGCGCGCGGATGTGCCCGAGATTCTCCAGGCGAGCGACATTTTCGTCCTCAACTCGAAGTCGGAAGGGATGTCGAACGCGCTGCTCGAGGCGCTCGCGGCCGGTCTTCCGTGCGTCGCGACCGACGTGGGAGGCAATCCCGAGCTGGTGCGTGACGCTGAGAACGGATTCCTCGTGCCGCCCAATCAGCCCGCGCCGCTCTCCCGATCGCTCGACATCCTGGCGAGGAATCCGGATCTACGCGCGCGCATGGGAGCTCGTTCGCGGCAGCGCGCTCAGGATGAGTACAGTTTAGAGGCGATGGTTCGCCGCACCGAGAGCATCTACGAGGAGGTCGCGCCTCGAGAGTGAGGGAGCGGCAGCGCCTCGCGTGTGAAGGCGCGTGAGCAGCGGCTCGCGAACTAGGCGGAGTGAGCAGCGCCTCGAGAACTAGGCGGAGTGAGCAGCGCCTCGCGAGTGAGGCCGCCTAAGCATCAGGATGGAAGAGTGTCCAGGATCTCGCGGATCGCTTCCATCGGCTGCGGGTGATCCCAGACAGCGCGGATCACGGCGATCCCGGCAGCCCCCGCCGCGATGCACTCTTCCGCGGAACTCGCGTCGATTCCGCCCACTGCAAATACAGGGATGGGCACCGCCGCAGCTACTCTGCGCAGCGCGTCCAACCCTTGGGGCGGGCCGAAGGCGCGCTTCGATGGAGTGTCGAAGATTGGCCCGAAGAGGAGATGGTCCGCCCCCTCTTCCGCGGCGATGGCGGCACTAGAAACGGCGTGCACCGACCTACCCAGCAGAACCGGAGGAGGGAGGAGCGCCCGGGCCACTCGCGTCGGCAGAGATGTTTCTTTGAGATGCGCATCCAGTCCCAGGGCGGCCGCCACATCGACGCGATCATTCACGAAGATTCGCAGTCCTTGGTGCGTTCTCGATGCCACATGCGCGCCCGACTCGTGCACCACCGCTGCTACACGAGCGCTCGCTTCATGCAGCCTCGATTCTGCATGCGCGCTTTGTCCACTCGCGCTTTCTCCACCCGCGTTCGCTTGTGCCTGTGTGGTCGGTTGATCAGCGTCTGCACCGTCGGATGTGCTCGCAAGTCGTTCGCGAATGGCCAGGAGATCGCGATAGAGATCGGCCGGCGTCGCCCGCGGATCGCGCCACTGTAGAGCCCATCCTGGAACCTTCGCGCGCGCCAACTCGATCACGCGACCTACCGGATCCGTCCCCATGAGGGACCGGTCGGTGATCAAGAGCAGTCGAAACGGAAGATTCATGGGTGTTCCAATTCTCTGGGACGCCCCCGTCGAGGCTGCGTCGATCCTCACGCGCTGCAGATCGAGGAGTGCGTGGTGATTTCCGCTTCTCCTACAGCGGGATCGCCTGCACGACTCCTTCCATCGGACTGGACGCGTTCGCGTACAGCTTGCGAGGGATCCTGCCCGATTCGTAGGCGAGACGACCCGCCTCGGTGGCGAGCCGCATGGCGCGCGCCATCCCGATCGGATCGCGGGCGCCGGCGATCGCGGTGTTGAGGAGGACGCCGTCGCATCCCAGCTCCATCGCGATCGCGACATCGGAGGCAGTGCCCACGCCAGCATCGACGATCACCGGAACCTTCACCGTCTCCAGGATGATCCGGATGTTGTACGGATTGCGGATGCCGAGTCCGCTGCCGATCGGCGCGCCCAGCGGCATGACGGCGGGACAGCCGAGCTCTTCGAGCTGCTTGCACACCACGGGATCGTCCGAGGTGTACGGAAGCACCGTGAAACCGTCCTTCGACAGGATCTTGGCCGCCTCGAGAAGCCCGCGGTTGTCCGGGAACAGAGTCTGCGGATCGCCGAGCACCTCCAGCTTGACGAGATTCGTGCCGAGCGCTTCCCGTCCGAGCCGCGCGGTCAGGACGGCATCCTCCAC
>CAMPIC010000455.1 GCA_946886185.1 uncultured bacterium | reverse complement strand
GAACAGGATCCATAACACCCAGCCCCCCAAAGCGATCTTCGCCGAGAGCCTCATGCTCGCGGAGACCGGATTCACCACAGGGGCGATCCAGATCGCCGGCACCGCCAACATCCACCAGCTTCCGTTTTTCGTGGTGGCGTGCGACTACACCATGATCGGCGAGGAGTTCTTCGCCACCTCCGCCTATCTCTCCCGTGAGCCCATGCTGGTCGGAACCTTGAAGGCCAGCGACGCCATGAAAGTCATCATCATCGTCTTCCTCATTCTAGGAACGATCCTCGCCACGGCGGGGAACACCACCCTCAACAATCTACTGATCGTTCAGTAGACGGAGAGCTATCGGTGCGTCGAGAGATCCCGCTGTTCCTCACCATCCTGTTCGGATGTTTGATGGTGATCAAATTCTTCGTCCCGCATCCTTGGGTGGCCGAGCTCGGGGCGCACCTCGAGGAGTGGACCATCATCGTGGCCGCTTCTGCGGTCGTTCTGGGTGTAGCCAACGTCGCGCGGATCCACACGCGCAAGATCGCCCGGAAAGAGCCGCTCCACGGCTACAGCTATCCACTGCTCTTCGGACTCTTTGTCATGATTTTCCTGGGATTGACGCCGACCGGGCTCTGGACCGGGATGGGCGCGCCGGCCGGAGGGGTCGAGGAGGGTTCCCCCTTCAGCTTCTTCTACAACCGTGTCTATCTTCCGATGCAGGGAACGATGTTCGCGCTGCTGGCGTTCTACATCGCCTCGGCGGCGTTCCGTGCGTTTCGGATCCGCCGGCTCGAGGCCGCCTTGCTCGCGATCACCGCGGTGCTCGTGATGATCGGGAGAGTCCCGGTAGGAGCCGCCATCTCGGGATCGTTCGTTCTTCCCGGATCGGAGACGCCGCTACCGTTGCTCGTCTGGGTGCAGGATTGGATCATGAACGTTCCAAATCTCGCCGCCAAGCGCGCCATCCTGATCGGCGCGGCCCTGGGCGCCGTCGCCACGGGGCTCAAGATCATCCTCGGGATCGAACGCAGCGCGATCGGAGGTGATTGATCATGAGCCTCGTGGAGAAGCTGGCGACGCTGGACCGGCGCTGGATCTTTCTATTCACGTTCGTGGCGGTCCTGCTCCCGCTCATCAAGCCGATCAACCTTCCGATCCGCGTGAGCAACGAAGTGCAATGGTTCTACGACGAGATCGAGAAGGTTCCGGAAGGATCGACCGTCTATCTGGCGGCCGATTACGATCCGGGCAGCTTGCCGGAGCTCCAGCCGATGCTGGAAGCCGCGATCCATCAGTGCGCCAAGCGCAAGCTCAAGATCATCGCCGGATCGCTCTGGCCAGCCGCGCCTCCGCTGGTCAACCGCGCCTTCACTGCCATTGCCGAAGAGCAGTACGCCATGGAGTACGGGGTCGATTTCGTCAACCTCGGCTTCAAGGAGGGGCGCGAGGTGGTGATGGTGCAGCTTGGAGAGAACATCCAGTCCGTGTATCCGCAAGACCATCAGGGAGCGGATGTGTCGGCGATGCCGATCATGCAGGGGATCGACAACTACGACGATCTCGCCCTCCTGATCAACATCTCGGCCGGATATCCGGGAACGAAGGAGTGGGTCCAGCAGGTGCGCCGGAGGTTCAGCATCCCCATGGTGGCCGGATGCACCGCCGTCTCCGCGCCCGAGTACTACCCGTACGTGCAGAGCGGTCAGCTCTCGGGTCTCCTGGGAGGTCTGGCCGGAGCTGCCGAGTACGAGAAGCTGGTGCAAGTTCCGGGCGGCAGCGCCGCTCGGAAGATGGACGCGCAGTCGCTGGGGCACGTAATGATCATCTTCTTCATCCTCCTCGGCAACGTCGTCCATCTCCTGCGCACGAGGAGGGCTAGCGCGTGAACGGGCTCGAAGTTCTCGGAACGACACTGGCGGGCATCCTGACGCTGGCGATCTTCAGCTTTCTCTATAAGTACAACGCGTTCTATCGGTTCGCCGAGCACCTTTTCGTGGGCGTCGCCGCGGGCTACTACGTCGCGATTCAGTTCCGTAACGTCTTCGTTCCCAATCTCTGGGAACCTCTCAAAGCCGGGGATCTCTGGAGCTATGTTCCACTCGTCCTGGGCTTGCTCCTCTTCGCCCGGTTGGTGCCGAAGACTGCTTGGCTGAGCCGGTGGCCCATGGGAGCGATGATCGGGGCGTATGCCGGACTGTCGCTGATCGGGTTCCTCCAGGGAGACTTGATCGAGCAGGTGCGGGCGAATCTGCTCTCGCTCAACGTGCGTGATGCGGCCGGCGACTACATGGCTTATGCCAACTTCAACAACTTCCTCCTGATCGTCGGCGTGCTCAGCACTCTGATCTATTTCTTCTTCTCGCTCGAACACAAGGGCGCGGTGGGGGTGATCTCCAAGATCGGGATCTACTTTCTGATGATTTCGTTCGGTGCTTCGTACGGATTTACGGTCATGGCGCGAATCTCGCTCCTCATCGGACGACTGGAGTTCCTGTTCAAAGACTGGCCGGCGGCTTTCTTCGGACGCGGACTGCTGCCGTGACGCGGTCTGCGCGCGCCAAGTCCGCTCGATCATCCCTGTCGGCGCGCATCCGCATCAAGTGACCGTTGACCTGCGCGCGGTTGGCGCGTACCATGGCTCGCACTGGAAGGAGGCACGCGCACGTGCGCATCCAAGGCCAGAGCGACTCGGAAGTGAAAGGCGGGATGGCGGGCTCAGGTCCGTGCATCCCGTTTTGCGTTGGCAGGACCCCCCCGCAGTGCGGTCAGCTGGACGATCGCTCTGCGTTCGAGCAGAAGGAAGACGACGTATGAGTCATGGAAAGGTCAAATGGTTCAATGAGACCAAAGGGTACGGATTCATCGAAGCCGATGGCGCGCCGGACATCTTCGTTCACTACTCGGTGATCGAAGGGGACGGATACAAGACGCTGCAAGAAGGCCAACCCGTCGAGTTCGAAGCGACCGAGGGGCCCAAGGGCCTGCAGGCGACATTGGTTCGTAAAGCCGAGACCTGATAGACCCTCCACGATCGGGCGCTCGGATCGTTACCCGCCGGTCCGGCGCCCGATACCTTCCTGTCTCGACGCACCTACCGCTGATCATTTCTTCCGAGTTCACTCCCCGTTCATTTCCCGTTCATCCCGTTCATCCCGTTCATCCCGTTCTTCCCGGTCATTCCTGTTTATTCCTGTTCATTCCCATTCATTCCTGTTAATTCCCATTCATTCCGTGTCGTCGGTCTTCCGACTTCGACGCGAATCGCTCGTGCGCGATTTCACCCGATGCGGCTCGCCTCGGCGCACCCGCTGGGTCTTTGCGCGGCAGCGTCGCTTCCGAACGCCACGACTCCTTGGAAATTTGTGCAGACGCGATCCGCTCAGGTCGAAATCAACCTGGGGATCGAATAATTCCGTGGGCGCTCCCCACGCGGTCGCTGGGCGGCTGCACTCGTTTCTGCAATCAAAGGGTCAGCACGGCTTCCCGAGGCAGCCTCTCGTGTAATCGAGGGAGTGTTGTCCGGGGAGAGGCATCGGAGGTCCTGCCGTGTCATCTGGAATCCGCCATCGTTGGTACTGGCTGCTGCTCTGCACCCTGGTCGTCCTCGGCCTGCCGAGCGGT
>CAMPIC010000454.1 GCA_946886185.1 uncultured bacterium | reverse complement strand
TCTCGAACGCTCGCCGAGCTTTTCCGCGATCGGAATGAAGACGAGATACGCGAGAGCCGCGCCGTAGAACGTCGTGAGGATGGCCACCGCCATCGCGCCGCCGATCTTGGAAGGGTCGTCCATCTCGGTGAGCATCTGCACGAGCCCGATGAGGGTGCCGATCATGCCGAAAGCGGGCGCGGTGTTCCCCATCGATCGGAAGATCCTCTGCCCGCGATCGTGCCGCTCCTGCTCCGCGATCGCTTCGGTCCTGAGAAACGATTCGATGAGAGCAGGCTCCGCGCCGTCGGCCGCGAGCGCCACGCCCCGTTTCAGGAATGGATCCGATACCGGCATGCGCTCGAGCGCGAGGAGGCTGTCGCGGCGGACTTCCTGCGCCATCCGCACGAGCAGCGCCACCAGCTCCTCCGGTTTCTGGGTGGGCCGTTGGAAGGCCTGCCGCACCACCTCGAGCGTCCCCACCAGCGCGGGCAGCGGAAACTTGATGAGCGTGGCGGCGAGCGTGCCTCCGAGCACGATGAAGAGCGAGGGCACGTTCCAGAACGCCGTCGCCGACTCGCCGAGCAAGATCGCGATCGTGACGAGGGTCAGACCCGCGACGAGGCCGATCAGAGTGCCGAAATCCACGCGGGCTCCTTCCAAACGATCACGGCTCGGAATCGAATCTGTGCAGAGGAATGCTGAAACGGACCGACGGCAGGCGACCGGCGGATGCGTCGCAGACGAGAGTCCCTCCGTAGTGGTGCACCACGCTGCGAGCGAGCGGGAGGCCGTAGGGGAACTCGCGATCCGGGATGCCGAGCGTCTCGAGATCGGCGCGCGAGCGAGTGCCCGGTGAAGGCTCCAGTCGGATCTGCAGCATCACCTGGCCGCAGTTTGCCGAAGTATCCTCTTCCACGATCAGGACGCAGGGGCCTTCCACTCGGTGCACCACCCACTCCATCAAGTGAGAAAGCGCCACGATCCACTTCTCGACGTCGACCCGCACCCACGGAAGATCGTCCTGCACGTTGCGCACCGTGCGGATGCCGCGCGCTTCCAGACGACTGCGGACCCGCGCCACGGAGCGCTCGATCAGGACCCAGGGGGAGACGGCCCGATCGCGCCAGCGGCTCCCGCGTCCGAATTCCTCGAGCAGCGCGTGCGACTCGAGCTGCACCTGGAGCCACTCCGACTGCAGATCGAGGGTGTGAAACAGCTCCAGGATGCGGCCGCGCATCGGAAGCTCATCGCGCAGCAACCCGAGATATCCGCGCAGCGCCGCCACCGGGCGCAGCAGCGCCTCTCCGCGCAGCGCTTCTCCCACGCCCTCGCGTTCGCGGAACCACGTCTCGTCTTCGCCGTGATGAACGTCGCGCAAGCTCACCAATACCGCGGGGGATGCATCCAGATCGAGCTGGACGCAAGCGAAGGACGCTTCGATGGTGCGGGCCTGCAAGGCCCGGCCGGCTGACGCAGGATCGTGGTTCGGCACCATGAGCCGGAGGAGCCGGTGGAATCTGCCGGTCTGTTGCGACGCGATCTGCGCCCCCGCGAGCAGCGTGGCCGAGGTCTGGTTGGGGAACGCATCGGCCGCCAATCGACCGATCACATCGCTCGGATGGATCCCGAGCACCGCTTCCAGCGCCTCGTTGGCCGCGACGATCCTTCCCTCCGGATCGATCGCGAGCACCGCATCGCGCTGGAGCTCGAGCGCTTCCTCGAGAAAGCGATGGGTGGATGCGAGGGCGCGGTGCGCGAAAGCGAGCCGTTCCGACTCCTGGATCCGAAACAGCGCGCCGCCGGCCACGTGACCCAGAAATGACAGATCGCCCGCGGAAACGCTGCGGGAGAGCAGGTCCGCGTCGACTCGAAAGAGAACGAATCCGAGAACCGCCTCCGCTTCGAGCGGCAGGAACAGCTCGCGGGAGGAGTCGATCTGACGCGCCTGGTCCAACTCCTGCTCGGCTGGTTGCGGCTCGCAAGTCGGCCGCGCATGCACCGAGTCGGCCGCGAGCTGGCCCGACCATTCTCCGACGCGCTCGTATCGGTTGTGCTCTGCTTCGTGCCGGTACATCGAACTGCGAAACGTGACCTCCTCGGGCACGAGGCGCAATGCCAGCAGCTCGGAAAGACACGTCCCGAGCTGCCAGACATCGAGGTCCGCGTGGAGCAACCTCTCCATGCGTTCGATCTCCCAACCCATCCAGGTAGGAGCTTCGAAGGTGGCCGGACTGAGCACTCTCAGAGTCATCCCGATCCTCGCTGTCAAACGTTGAGAGCGTCGAGGAACGAGCGCGCCTTTTCCATCTCTCCCTCCAGCTCCGCCTGCAGCTGGGCGAGCGAGTCGGAGTCGAGCTGGAAGAGCGCGGACAATTCGGGGTCGATGCGTTCCAGCAAACTGGACTCGCCGGTCATCCCGGCCAGAGCCGCTCGGTCGCACCGCGCCTCCGAGAAGCCGGTCAGCTCGTTTCCGAGGTAGACGCAAGCGGCGAGCTGCGAGGTCCGCAGCGATTTCTTCGCGTCATGATGCGCGGCGATCGCCTCGGCCACCGCGGGAGGGAAGTTCCACTTGCGAGCCACGAGCGCTCCCACCTCCGTGTGATCCAGTCCGAAGACTGCGGCTTCCGCTTCCTGGAGCGAAATCGCCCGTTCGTTCGAGAGCCGCAACGCGAGCGCGAATTCTTCGTCGAAGTAGTGACTGAAGATGACGCAGCCCATGTCATGAATGAGACCGGCGAGGAACGCCTCTTCCGCGTCGGTGTCCCGGAGGCGCCGCGCACAGAGCCTGGACGCGGCGGCGGTGCAAACCGCGTGAGTCCAGAATCGCCGGCGATCGAAGTCGCCGCGGTTCGGAAGGGCGTTCACCAGCGTGGTCGAGAGCGCGACGTTGCGAATGGTCCGGTACCCGAGCAGGACGATGGCGTGGTTGATCGAAGAGACCCGCCGGTTCAGCCCGTAGAAGGGGGAGTTCACGATCTTCAAGATCGCGGTGACCATGGCTTGATCGCGTCCCACGATCTCCGCGACCTGCTCGCCGGAAACCCTCGGATCCTCGGCCAATGAGACGATCCTCGAGACCACGTCGGAAAGCGCGGGCAGGTTCTGGATCCGATGGATGTTCCGCTTGATCCGGTCTTGCGTTCCTGGATCGATTTGCTCGTTGCGCGGCGCGATCATGATTGCCCTTTCAGTCGGGATGCCCAGAGGAATGCTCGCCATCTGGGGGGACCGGATCGGCGCGGCCGTTCGAGCGAGCGGGTCAGCTCGAGATACTCGCAGCGGAGCGCGCGCAGCTCGCGAGGCGCGAGCGCTGCGCGGGAACGCAGCGCTCCGTTCGCGAGGGTGGTGATTCGATCGGCGATGCGAGCGGCCTCGATGAATCCTGCGCGCGAGAGGTCCGCCTCCAGCTTCCGGCTCGCCTCCGCGAGGCGTGTCAGCTGAAGCTCCGAATCCACCTGCTCCAGCGCGCGCACGGCCTCGCCGACCGCGCTCGACAAGGGCGCTGCGGCCAGCGCTCGAGCCGGATCGGTGTTTTCCATGCCCTCGTCCCCGCCGAGTCGTAAGTGCCTTCGACAGTAGGAATATCGGAGTGGGGAGGGCCGATCTTGACCGATTGCCGCGGAGGATCGCC
>CAMPIC010000453.1 GCA_946886185.1 uncultured bacterium | reverse complement strand
ATCTCGAGCAGCTCGCTCTTGATGAAGTCCCATAGCGCCATGACAGTCCCCTCCTTCGGCAGTACGTCTCGCCGGCGATGCTCCGGCGGCTCGCTCCGGTTGGATATCGGCCGAAACGCACGGGTATTCGAGCCCGGCTTGGGATGTCGCGGTTCTTTCTCGCACCACGCGACCGAGCATTTCGACCGAACGCGGACCTCCCGCGGAGGGTTTGCAGCTCGCGCGAGTCCTGCGGCTCGGCTCACTGCGCTCGGAAAAATTTGCCGGCCCATTCCCGAGTGGCATGTTTCGTGCGCGAAGGAAAGGGGCAGCTGAACGAACCGGCAACTCCGATTGCCGAAAAGCAGGAATTTCAGAAGTTCCGGAAGGGAAGAGTTCGGACCACGATGGGACTACTCGCGCATCCACCCGAAGACGATCGCTCCGATGATCTCGCGCTCCTGACCGACAAGCTCGGAGAGAGGCTCGCGTTCGAACGCGCCGGCGCGCGGCTCTATGAAGCGCTCCTTTCCAAGCTCGATTCGTATGGCCCGTTCGAAGGAGGACCGGAGCGCGCCGACCTCGAGGAGATCCGGAGCGAAGAGCACGAGCACTTCCTCATGGTGCGCGAAGCGATCACCGATCTCGGCGGGGACCCCGCCGCGCCTACGCCGTCGGCGAACCTGGTCGCGCTCACCTGTCGAGGAGTGCAGGCGGCGATCCACGATCCGCGCGTCGATCTGCAGCAAAGTTTGGAGGCGATCCTCGTTGCCGAGCTTGCCGACAACGCCGGCTGGGAAATGTTGATCTCGATCGCCGAGAACGCGGGAAAGCTCCAGCTCGCGGAGTCGTTCAAGAATGCGCTGCAAAGCGAGGCGGAGCACGTGGAGAAGGTTCAGAACTGGATCAAGAGTGCCCGAGGCGTGAATGGAAGCGCCAGCGCGACGCCCCACGAGCTCCCGGATTAGCTCTCTCCGGCAGCCACCGGCTCGGGGACCGATTCCTCCAGCCCGATCTTCTTGTAGGGATGCGTCCGGTTGTAGATGCGCAGATTTTCCACGGCGCGGTTGCAGCTGGTGAAGCATTCCTTACAGATCCACCGCCCGGTCTTCGGCATGTCGAGCGAATCTTTCCGGTACTGCTTGTACGCCTCGCCGAACCAGATCTCCCCGAAGCTCTTTTCGTGGATATTGCCCAGGACCAGCTCCTCGCAATAGCAGCACGGCACGACCTGGCCATCGGGCCCGATCACGCAGAACATCCAGCCCTCGTAGCAGGGAAGCTTCTTCTGCAACGGGTTCTTCTGGATCTTTCCAGAGCGCACGCCTCGCGCGGCGAGATCGGCGCCGAACACCCCGATGCGATGCGCGACACCAGCCTTATCGAGGATGCCGGCATACCGCGAGATGTTGGAGCGAACGGTCCGGATTTCGTCGTCGTCCAGCTGCAGATGACGGGTATGAGTGAGCTCGCCCATGACGTAGAAGACGACCTCATCGACTCCCAGATCCGCCGGCACCTGCACCATCTGGTCCATGGTGTCGACGTTCTCCTTGCTCACCACGTGAGTGATTCGTACCCATGGCCGCCGCGCTCCTGCTTGCTTGCGGCGCTCCAAGACCTCGGTGAGGAAGCCGATCGCCTTGTCCCAAAGGTCACGGTGGTTCGAACGCAGAAACGCTTCCCGGGTGCCCGAGTTGAGCGAGACGCTGAGGCGATCGAGTCCACACTCGATCAACGTGCCGGCGAGGTCCGGTTTGGCGAGGGTGCCGTTGGTCACGAGCGCGCAGGCGAGGCCCGCTTCCTTGATCGCGCGCACGATCTCGGTGAGCTGGGGATGGGCAATCGGATCTCCCTTGCCCGAGAGCTCGACCAGGTCCGTTCCCACTTCAGCGAGCTCGCCGGCGAGACGGCGGATCGTATCCACGTCCATCTTCTTCTTGTCGCCCACGTAGGTCCGGGTCGCCGTGATCGGTTTCTCCAGGAGCAGACCGTGCGACTCGCAGAAGGAGCAACGGAGGTTGCAGTGGTGGGTCGTCTCCAAGCTGACGACCTGGGGTCCCACGAACGGCCGGCCCATCGTGATGCCCAGATAGCGCTTGATGCGGCGGCTGCGGCTGTTGAACTCGAAGCGTTCCATTGTCCTCTGCGTCAGCCACATAGGGCGGCCAATGGCCCAATCCTCTATCGCGAAAATCATCGCGTTCGAATGAGTTTATCACAGGCTGCGCGCGTCCCACAGCACGCGCTACGAATGATCCGATCTCGTTGCGCCTTCGGGAGTTTGGTTCCAGGGGAATCCCGGAGAGCGCTCGGCACGTTCTCGGAGTGGGGACGCGGGAGTCGGGGCGAAGAGACCGCCGAACGGTCTACCCGGCCTTGCACCGCGTCGCGATGGGTACTAGACTTTTTGCGTTCACTCCCCCCTTCATCCGTGAACGAACAATCCACTCCAGAAACAGAACAGAGGAGATCTACGATGTTGCCCACTCAACTGACTAGACTCGGGCGATCCATTGCGTTCTGGCTCCTGCTGATCACACTCAGCCCCGTGGCTGACGGGGAGGTTCGGGCAGGCGAACCGCCGCTTCCGGATGTCACGGTCGAACCGTGGGATTCGATGTTAGGGGCTTTCTTCGCTCCGACCGCGATTCCTGGAAACACCGTTCACATCGTGGTTCGTGACACGGCTGGTGCTCCGGTCGCGAATGCGAACGTAACGGTAGAAGTAGGTCCGGCGATCGAGCTCTGCGCCGGCGCTGTTCTCGTCGCGACGACGAACGGTCAAGGAGCGGCCGACATCACCGCCCTGGGAGGAGGGTGTCAGGACCACGTGCCACTGTCGACGATCATTCGGGTGTCGGGGGTGACGGTTCGTAGTTACTCGGATGCCAAGAGTCCGGACTACGACGGGAGCGCTTCGAATCTGAGAGTCGATCTCGCGGATCTCGTCGCCTTCGCCGATGAGTTCGGCGGAGCTGCCCCTTCCGCGTGCCACGACTATAACAACAGCGGAACGACCGGGCTGGAAGACCTCATTCTGTTCGCGCCTGCGTTCACGACCGGTTCGGAGTGTAACTAGATCAGATGGGCTCGCCGATTCGATCGGCGAGCCCCACGAACGAATGCTGTCCGCGTGCACGACCGCCTCGGTAGTGTGCGGTTCGGAGTGCGAGTAAGCACTCAGGAGCGATGAGCACCGTAAGCGGGGATCGAGGCGAGAAAAGCTGCGGGTACCCCGACACGAGTCGGTTCGCGTCGGCTCAGCGGCGCGCTTCGAGCATGAGAAGAGGAGTCACGCGCCAAAAGGACTGCTCCAGGAGAGGAGCGATCTCAAAATGGTGCGGAAGGGGGGACTCGAACCCCCACGAGGTTACCCCCACAGGCACCTGAAGCCAGCGCGTCTACCAGTTCCGCCACTTCCGCGTATCGAACGAACGCGCATCATACGGACGGCTCTTCGGCACTGTCAAGACCCGGTACCGCGGCACTTCCGTGAAGCAAGATCGGACACGCGGCCGACAAGTTCGAGCAACTCGATCCCGATCTTCCAAAATCGGGATGGGCATTGCCCCGATCACCTGGTTCTGTTACCTCTTGGCCGGGCGCGTCGCCCTTGCGGCACCCCTCGCGCCGACGGTCCGGCGTGCTCCCGA
>CAMPIC010000452.1 GCA_946886185.1 uncultured bacterium | reverse complement strand
GAGAAGAGCTACGCCGCCGGGAAGATTCCGGGCGGCTTTTTCAAACGCGAGGGCCGACCGACCGAGAAAGAGATCCTCTCTTCCCGCATCATCGACCGCTCCCTCCGCCCGCTCTTCGAGAAGTCCTGCCGATTCGAGATCCAGGTGACCACGGAAGTGATCTCGAGCGATCAGGAAAGCGACGGAGACGTCCTCGGTCTGGTGGGCGCGAGCTGCGCGGTGGGCCTGTCCCATCTGCCGTTCCCCGGCCCCGTCTCGGCGGTGCGCGTGGGGCACATCGACGGGAGCTACCGGATCAATCCGACCGTCGAGGAGATGGCCGAGTCCCGTTTCGACCTGATCGTGGCCGGCACCGACGACTCCATCATGATGGTCGAGGGAGAGGCGGGCGAGGTCGGCGAGACGGAGATCCTCGAGGCGCTGAAGGTCGCTCACGAGTCGATCCGCAAGCTCAATGCGGCCCAGCGTGAGCTGATCGAGGCGCTCGGCCGGGAGAAGATCACTGTCATCGCCCGCGATCTGCATCCGGAAGTGTGGGCCGCGGTGGAAGCGGGCGCGCGCACGCGCGTCAAGGAGCTGGTCCGGGTCGCGGACAAGGAAGAGCGCGAGCGAGGCTTCCAGATCCTCCAGGAAGACATGGTGGCCCGCCATGGAGTCGCCTTCCCCGAGCACCTCGCGCAGATCTCCGCCGCCGTCTCCAAGCTGGAGCGCGCGGAGATGAGAGCGATGATCCTCGAGGAGAAGCGCCGGGCGGACGGACGCGGGCTCACTGACATCCGGAAGATCACCTGCGAAGTCGGCGTCCTTCCGCGAACGCACGGCAGCGCGGTCTTCACGCGCGGTCAGACGCAGGCGCTGGTGGTCGCGACGCTGGGGACCTCCGTCGACGAGCAGCGCATCGAGCAGCTCATGGGCAACTCGTGGAAGACGTTCATGCTCCACTACAACTTCCCTCCCTATTCGGTGGGAGAGGTGCGTCCGGTGCGCGGTCCGGGACGCCGGGAGATCGGCCACGGCGCTCTCGCGGAACGCGCCCTGGTCGCGGTCATGCCGTCGAACGAGAGCTTCCCGTACACCATCCGGATCGTCTCCGACATCCTCGAATCGAACGGCAGCTCGTCAATGGCCTCGATCTGCGGCGGTTCGCTCGCGCTCATGGATGCGGGCGTCCCGATCAAGTCTCCCGTCGCCGGCATCGCCATGGGATTGATCCAGGAAGAGGGTCGCGTCGCGGTTCTCTCGGACATCCTCGGTGTGGAAGATCACTTGGGCGACATGGACTTCAAGGTCGCGGGAACGGGCCAAGGCATCACCGCGATCCAGATGGACATCAAGATCAAGGGGCTCGACTACGGAATCCTGGCTTCTGCGCTCGAGCAGGCGCGCCAGGGGCGGCTTTTCATCCTCGGCAAGATGGCGGAGACGCTTTCCACCTCACGCTCGGAAATCTCCAAGCATGCGCCGCGCATCCTCGTGATCCAGATCAATCCGGATCGGATCCGCGACGTCATCGGCCCCGGCGGCAAGACGATCAAGAAGATCTGCGAAGACACCGGCGCGGCCATCGACGTGGAAGACGACGGCACCGTCAAGGTGGCCTGCGTCGATGCGGAGATGGCGGAGCGGGCGGTCGACATCATCCGTTCCCTCACCGAGGATCCCGAGGTGGGCCGGGTTTATCGCGGCAAGGTCAAGCGCATCGTCAATTTCGGAGCGTTCGTCGAGATCCTTCCGGGGCGCGATGGATTGGTCCACATCTCCGAGCTCGACAGCCATCGGGTCGCGCATGTCGAGGACGTGGTTCGAGAGAACGACATCGTCCTGGTGAAGGTGATCGGCGTGGACGACGAAGGAAAGATCCGTCTGTCGCGCAAGGCCGTGCTGGAGACCGCGCCCGCCGAAGCCTGACCGGAACACGCACGAGCGGGGCGATCCGGGTCCGTACGGGCTCGGCCGCCCACCCTCGAGCCGGAGCCGGCTCCTCCGCAAGGGATCCGGCTCCATCTCCACGCCATTCGGCTTCCAAAGGATCGCCCATGAAGTTCCTGCGACAGATCGGCCCGATCGAGGATCCGGTCGTGCTTCGGAGAGAGCTTCCCGGGGGCTTGACGATTCTCGCCGAGCCGGCCGACCACGTTTCCTCGCTCGCTCTCGGCGTCTGGGTGAAGAGCGGCTCCCGCCACGAGCCCGGGGAGCAGGCCGGCGTCGCGCACCTCGTCGAGCACATGGTGTTCAAGGGGACGCGCCGCCACTCCGCCTACCAGATCGCCAAACGCATCGAAGCGCTGGGCGGCCAGATCGACGCGTTCACCACCAAGGAGACGACCTGCTATCACGGCCGGATCTTCGCGGGACAGCGCGCGGAGACGGTGCGCCTCCTCGGCGAGATCCTCTGCCAGTCTTCCTTCCGCAGGGATGAGCTCGACAAAGAGCGGCAGGTGGTGGTGGAAGAGATCCACAGCTACGACGACAACCCCGAAGAGTATGTGTTCGACCTCGCCACCGAGGAAGTGTGGCGCGGCCACCCGCTCGGAAACTCGATCCTGGGCCGGACCGAAACGCTCCGTCGCATGGGCAGCCGCCAGGTGCGCGGATTCCATCACGCCCATTACACCCGTCCCAATTTGCTGGTCACGGCCGCGGGAAAGTTCGACTTCGATGGGCTCTGCGAGGAAGTCCAGGCGAGCTTCCCGCTCTCCGCGCAACGCGCGCCCAACGGAAATCCGAAGCTGCCGCGCTTTCGCCCTTCGGTGCGCCATCTCGAGAAGGAAACGGCCCAGACCTCGCTCTGCCTGATGCGGCGCGGGCCTTCCTCGCGCGATCCGCGTCGGCACGCCGAGTTCGTCCTTCACACCATCCTCGGTGTGGGGCTGAGCTCGCGGCTCTTCCAGCGGATCCGCGAAGACGAGGGGCTCGCCTACACGGTCTACTCCTTCATGGAGCATCTCGAGGACACGGGACTCTTCGGAGTGTTCCTGGGCGTCGATCCTGCCAACTCCACCAAGGCGTTTCGTATGGTGTGCCGGGAGCTGCGGCGCGTCCGCGAGCAGGGCGTGCGCAAGTGGGAGCTGGAGAGCGCCAAGGCGCAGATCCTGACCAGCCTCTTCCTCTCTTACGAGAGCATGTTCGAACGGATGAACCAGCTCGCGAGCAACGAGATGTATTACGGCAAGCAGGTGCCGCTGCGCCGGCTGGTCGACGAGGTCCTCAACGTCGGTCTGGACGATGTGCGCGCGGCCGCGGAGCGGCTCCTCGACGCGCGCAAGTACAGCCTCGTCACGCTGGGACCGGCGGGCGGCAAACCGGGGCTCGCCGACATCGACTTCTGAGCGATCGGAGCAAGGAACAAGGTCTCTCAGACGCGCCGGCTGCTGAGTTGGTGTCGAGAGTCGCCGAGATCAATCGAGAACGCCGAGCTTCTTGGGAGGAAGGACGGATGGAGCTGCAACACGAGATCGTCTGCCAGGCGGTGCGGCAGGGCGCGACGCTGCCGGAGCGCATGACCGAAGGAGCCGCGGGGTGGGATCTGCGCGCCTGCCTGGACGCTGCCGTCACGCTCGCTCCGGGAGATCGTCGCCTGATTCCGACCGGCCTCTCGCTTTCGATCCCCTCCGGCCTGGAGGGGGCGATTCGCCCCAGGAGCG
>CAMPIC010000451.1 GCA_946886185.1 uncultured bacterium | reverse complement strand
AGGAAGAACCGCTCGTCCATCTTGCCGACGTCGTCGATCGCGCTCTTGCGCGCGAGGATCGCCCCCCCGATGCACCAATCGACGTCGCGCGTGCTCGCGTGGTCCCAGTCGAGCATGAGGTGCTGCCGCATGATGCGCGCGTGGGGAAAGAGCTTGCCCAGGAAGGTGCGCCGCAGGAGGAAGATCGGCAGCGTGTAGAAGGTGCGGCAGCTGAGCTGGAGGGTGCCGTCCGGGTAGTGCAGGCGCGGCGCGACCAGGCCCACGTCCGGCTCGCTCTCCGCGTACTGCACGAGCGCTTCGATCGAGCCGGGAGAGACCTCGACGTCCGGATTGAGCACGAGCACGAATCCCCCGCGCGCCGCGTCGATGCCCTGATTGACGGCGCGCCCAAACCCGAGGTTTTTCTCGTTGCGCCGATAGGTGATGCGCACGGGTCCGCCGTCACGATCGCCGCTGACCTCCCGCGAAAAGGAATGCGGGGCCGTCGATTCGCGCGAAGATCTCGACTCCTGCGCAGGTGCGTGGGGCGCGCTTTCTTTCTGCGAGTGGTGCGCACCAGCGCCATGCGGCTGGCGGGCCGCTTCCACCACCAAAAAATTGGCGGCCTGCCGGCCCCAGAGCGCGCAGATTTCTTCGCTCCGACCGTCGAGCGGCGCATTGTCGAGCACGTGGATCTCGTACGACAGGCCGATCTGCGCGCCGGCGATCGCCTCGAGGCAACGCTGCAAGAAATCGGGCGTCCGGTAGACGACGATCACGATGGAGACGTCGAGCGATGCCTCCGAAACCGGGTGGTTCACTCTAGTCGTCGCTCCGGGGGTCACGCGCGCTTCCGCTCGCGGACGCTTCCCGCGCGTACGGCAGCTCGGGATCGGCGCCCGATGGGGTCGAACCGGCCCGCCCGCGCGCGCCTCGAGCCTCCCCGGATGCGGCCCGCCGGCGCGACGCGATCAGCCCGACTTTCTTCTCGCGCGTGAAGATTCGCATTAGGAAGAGGCGCCAGACCATCCAGGTCGCTTCGAAGATGATCCTGCGATTCATCTTCGAGATCCCGACGCGGCGGTCGGCGAAGATGATCGGAATCTCCTTGATCCGGAATCCCGTTCGCCAGCAGTGGAAGGTGACCTCCACCTGGAACGAGTATCCGTCGGAGCGAATCTTGGAGAGGTCGATCGCTTCCAGCACTTCCCGCCGGAACGCTTTGAAGCCCCCGGTCGCATCCTTGATCGGAAGCCCGGTGAGAAAACCGGCATAGACGTTGGCGCAGTAGCTCAGGATGAGGCGCTTGAGCGGCCAGTTGACCACCGTGACCCCGTGGAGATAACGCGAGCCGAGCACGAGATCCGCTCCCTCGATCGCTTCCAGAAAGCCGGGCAGCGCGGCCGGGTCGTGCGAGAAGTCGGCGTCCATCTCGAAGATCACGTCGACGTCGCGCTCCAGCGCATAGCGAAAACCGGCGATGTAGGCAGAACCGAGCCCCATCTTGCCGGGCCGCTCCAGCAGATGGATGCGCGGATTCTGCGTGATCATCCGGCGCACCACCGCGGCGGTCCCGTCGGGGGAGTTGTCGTCCACCACGAGCACCTGGAAGTTGGAAAGCTGAAGGATGCGCGGAATCAGGGTCTGGACGTTGTCGACCTCGTTGTAGGTCGGGATCACGACCATGCAGCGTAACGGCATCCGTCTTCTCGTGGCCTCGATGGAGTGTGCGATTCCGCCGGCCGGGTAGCGCCCCGACCGGCCCCCGGTTCGAGCCGGCCGATCCGCGTAAACGGGTTGGGGCGACTCGGTTCCTGATCTTCCCGTTCCGCCGACACGATACCGCCGAACCCCGCGCTGGGGAACCCCGAGCTGGCGTCTCCGGGCCGCTAGTTCCGGAACCAGTCGACCGTCAGGCGGAGGGCGTCGTGAACGTCCACTTGCGGTTCCCACCCGAGCTTCGCTTTGGCCAGGGAAATGTCCGGCTGGCGGACGCGGGGATCGTCCTCGGGAAGCGCTTTGAAGACGATCTCGCTCTTGCTCGCACAGATCTCGATGAGGGCGCGGGCCATCTCCAGGACGGTCATCTCCTGCGGATTGCCGATGTTGACCGGCTCGTTGAGATCCGACTCCGCGAGCATGAGAATCCCCCGCACCAGGTCGGTGATGTAGCCGAAGCTGCGGGTCTGGGAGCCGTCTCCATACACGGTGAGCGGCTCGTGATGCATCGCCTGCTGGATGAAGTTGGGCACGGCGCGCCCGTCGTCGCGCCGCATGCGCGGTCCGAAGGTGTTGAAGATCCGGACGATCTTGGCGTCGACCCCGTGATACCGGTGATACGCCATGGTGAGCGCTTCGGCGTAGCGTTTGGCCTCGTCGTACACTCCGCGCAATCCGATCGGGTTGACGTTCCCCCAGTACCCCTCCGGTTGCGGATGGAGGAGCGGATCTCCATACACCTCCGAGGTGGATGCGAGGAGAAAGCGCGCCTGCTTGTGGCGAGCGAGACCGAGCGCCTTGTGGGTCCCCATCGCTCCCACCTTGAGCGTCTGGATCGGCCAGCGGAGATAGTCGATGGGAGAGGCGGGGCTCGCGAAGTGCAGCACCAGATCGACCGCGCCGTCGATATAGAGGTAGTTGGTGACGTCGTAGTGCACGAACGAGAAGCGCGGATCCCGCAGGTGGGCGATGTTGTCGATCGACCCGGTGAGCAGGTTGTCGATGCACACGACCTCGTGGCCGCGCGCGAGGAGCGCATCGCAGAGATGCGATCCGATGAAGCCTGCTCCGCCCGTGATCACGGTTCGCATGTGCTGATCCTTCCTCTCGCTCACGATCGTGTGTCCGGAGTGCGCCTCTCGATGATATCAGGGTTCGCCGATCCGGGCTCGATCTGCGTCTCGATCGGATAGGTGCGTTTGCGCGACGCGGGCGCGTGAATCAGAGCCGCGAGCAGCCCGATCGAGATGAACTGGATCCCCAGGACGATCAGGATGACCGCGAAGAGCATGAGAGGGCGCACGCGGAGCCGCCCTTCCATGAGCCAGATCACGAACATATACCCGTTGATGAGGACGCCCACGAGGAGGGAAGCGACCCCCATGCGCCCGAACAGATGGAGCGGAGTGCGGCTGCCTCCCGCCAGGAACATGACTTCGAGGAGGTCGAGGAATCCGTTGATGAAACGGCGCGACCCGAATTTGGAGCGCCCGAACCGGCGCGGATGATGGCGGACCTCACGCTCTCCCACGCGGAATCCTTCCCGGTGCGCCAGCACCGGAATGTACCGGTGCATCTCGCCGTAAAGATCGATCGCCTCGATGACCTCGCGGCGGTATGCCTTGAGCCCGCAGTTGAAGTCATGGAGCGGAATTCCCGTCACCCAGGCGGTCACTTTGTTGAAAAGCCGGCTCGGGAGGGTCTTGCTGATCGGGTCGTGGCGCTGGCGCTTCCACCCGGAGACGAGATCGAACTGCTCGAGGTCGCCCAGCAGGAGCGGGATCTCGGCCGGATCGTCCTGGAGATCCGCGTCCATCGTCACGATGCGTCCTCCGCGCGCGTGCGCGAACGCGGTCGCGAGCGCGGCGGACTTCCCGAAGTTGCGTCGCAGCCGCAGGAGCCCGATCTCCGGAATCGTCTGGTGGATCTGCCGCACCGCGCCGACGG
>CAMPIC010000450.1 GCA_946886185.1 uncultured bacterium | reverse complement strand
CTTGAATGTCGGTGAAGACGTCCTCGTCGCGCTCGGTCGCGATCATCCAGTAGCCGTCTTCTTCGGTGAACCAGAAGTAGATGTCGGCGTCCAGATCCGCCGCGTCGACGATCCGGTAGCGCGAGAAGTCGTATCCGGCGTCGCGCGGATCGCGCGCGGCATTGCCGAGCGGAAGATCGAATCCCTCGGGGCGGGGCGTGTCGTGGACCAGCTCTTCGAAGAGGCCGCTCTCGTTCCCCGACTCGTCGAATGCGGAGATCGCGTAGTAGTACGTCTCTCCGTTGGTGACGTGATCGTCGAGGAATCGTGTCGCCCGCCTCCCCACGGTCGCGATGCGGTCGTAGTAGCCGCCGGGCCGGTCATTGCGGTAGATGCGATAGCCCGCGAGATCGGATTCCTCGTTCGGATACCACAGCAGCTCGACTCGCTCGTCCTGCGTGATCGAGTACAGGCCGCGGGGCGTCGCGGGAGCCTTGTAATCCGGCTTGTAATGGCTCCCGTGGCGTTGATCGCAGGCATTGAGGGCGACCGCAGGAAGCAGCAACAGAGGGAGCCAGTATCTCCGTCCCCACTTCCTGCGCGCGATTCGCATCCGATCGGCTCCAGGCCGGCGGTGGTGCGCCCTCGTGATCGTTTCGTGCCGCATCGTGTTCTCCTTCAGCGCGCTCGCGCTCGCCGGAAACCACGCATCCCGCGTGCCGAGTACGAGGCGGGCGACGCGCCGGAGGACCGGAGCTCACCGCGAGCTCTCTCGCGGCGCCTGGAAACGCATGCAAGCGCTCACTTTCGCAGCGATCGGGCACGCGATCGGCGAAAGGCCGATAGGGGAGCGCGCCGGACTTCGAGCAGAACCAACGTCCCCGGCCGATCACGGAGTGTGACATCGATGCAACAGGGAGACGGGCAACAGGGAGACGGGCAACAGGGAGTTGGCGGCGGAACAGCGAGCGAGCGCGCCTCGCCCTGAAACGGCGCGGCCATCGAGCGAAGGTCGATTTCGTGAGGGAGGCCTCTTCGGCGTCGCCGAGGGCGTAACGAGGGCCGGAAAAGAAACGGCGAGCCCGCATTCACGAGCTCGCCGAGACCCAACCTAGAGGGCTGTGTGCCGTCATCTGCTGAAAGAGAGCCGGTGTGCTGGCCGGCTGCTTCGACGAACAAGACCCGCGCTCCAGACCACTCGACCGATACGTCCGACGACTGAAACTACCCGCTGCTGGACTTGGGTAAGGCCTCATGGCCTGGAGCCGGTCTTTTTGGAGGTCCCCCCTCCGACCGGGAGCGAAGCCAGACCCGTGCCAATTCCAGGCCTTAGCCGAGCGAGTCTCGGAACATCCTTATCCGACTGCGATGCAATAGGTTAGCCAGGGAGCCCCCAAGCGCTCCGCGAGGACCCCGAGAGGACCACGGTATCCACACCTAAAACATTTTGATAGATGAGATCGGGAGTGCGGGCAAACAAAAGCAGGACAATCGATTGCGACTGGAAAATCTCTTACCAAAACTTATTGCCGGGAGGGGTCTCAAGAGCCGGCGACGGCGCGGCGAGCCGGCGATACGCGGCGACCGCGGCGCTTCGGCTCCAAATTGTACTGCTTGATCTTGGCGAGCAGGCAGGGATAGCTGACATGGAGCTGGCGCGCGACCTCCGACTTGTTGCCGTTGCAGGCACGCATCGCCTCCGCGATGAGCTGCCCCTCCAGCCGCTGCACCTCGTGGCGAAGCGTGCCGCGGGGGCGGGAGGTGGCGACCGCGGGAGACAGCACTTCGTGCGGGAGCGCATCCAGTCCGAGGGTGTCCCCATCCTCCGAGAGGACCAACATCCGCTTGACCACCTTCTCGAGCTCGCGCACGTTCCCCCGCCAGTCGTGGTCGGTCAGAGTCTGCAGCACTTCGCGCTTCAGGGTGACGTTTCGGCGCCCCAGCTCGACCAGGAAGCGCTGGTAGAAATGCCGGACGAGGAGGGGGATGTCCTCGCGCCGTTGCCGCAGGGGGGGAATGTTCACCTGGAAGTCGTTGAGCCGGTAGTAGAGGTCTTCCAGGAAAGCGCCCCGCTCGATCGCTTCACGCAAATCGGCATTGGTGGCGCAGATGACGCGGACATCGACCGTCTTCCATCGGGTCGATCCGACCGGCCGGATTTCGTGCTTGTCGAGAACGTGGAGGAGCTTGGCTTGCACTCCCAGAGGGGCTTTGTCCACCTCGTCGAGGAAGAGCGTCCCACCTTCCGCCTCCTCGAACAGCCCCCTCTTCTCCCGCACCGCGCCGGTGAACGCGCCCTGCACATGGCCGAAGAGCTCGCTTTCGAGGAGCGACTCCGGCAAGGCGGCGCAGTTGATCGGGACGAAGGCTCCTGAGGCCCGACTGCTCGCATCGTGAACCAGGCGTGCAAGGAGTCCCTTGCCCGTTCCGGTCTCGCCGGTGATCAGAACCCCGGCATCGGAACGCCCCAGCTTCCGGAGCAAACCGATCGATCGCCGCAGCTCGTCGTTGCACGTCACGAATTTCGAATACGCGTCTTCCACATCCCGAACAGTTTCGCGCCGGCGCCGCGAGCGGCGTTCGCCTTCCCGGACCGAGAGGAACACTCCCATCACGCCCGCGAAGAAAGAGAGCAGGCGCAGGTCCGAGTTTCGGTACACACCGTTGGAGTTGTGCTCGAGGCGATCCACATAAAGGAGAGCCCTCTGATCGCCCGAGAGCACGATCGGGATCGCCACCGCGGCCCCGACCTCCGCCACCAGAGGCTGGAACTGGCCCCAGCGAGAGTCGTGCCGCGGCTCGTTGACCACATGGATCTTCCGGCCGGAGGCGAACTCATCGAAGAGCATGGAGAGGACGGAGCGGCGCGGCGCGGGATCCTCGAATCCGAGCGCGCTCTCGATCTCGATCTCCCTCCCGCCTCGGCGAATGGCGAGAACGGCTCGATCGCTGCGCGAGCGTTCGCAGGCCAGCCGCAGATACGCTTCCACCATCTCGACCGGATCGCTCGGACCGAAGCCGGCCACTTCCTGCAGGAGCCGGAACTCTTCCCATTGCGTGAGACTCTCGTCCGCGCAGCGCTCTTCCACCTCGGCGCGCAAGCTCTCGAGCTTGTGCACCACGTGAGGCACGGAGTGACTCTCCGCGAGCGCGAGACCGCGTCCGATGGCCGCGAGCGCTTCGTCGAGCGCTCCGAACGCGGCCCGGGCGCGCGCCAGCTCGGTGATCGAGTCGACCGCGAGATCGGGCAGCTCGAGCTCCAGGAATCGCGTCGCGAGATCCTCGAACGTCGCGACGGACTCGCGTTCGTCGTCGCGCATCGAATCGGCGCTGTCCCGCCGGCTTCCGCGGTGCACCCAGAATTTGGCCTGCGCGAAGCGTGCCTGGCACAGCGCGACGATGTCGGGCGTGGCCGCGAGCGCGCGCGTCGAGCGGTCGAAGAGCGCTTCCGCTTCGTCGAAGCGATCCTTCGCCGCCGCGACCTGAGCGAGGATCTGCAGCGCCCGGCCGTTCTCCACGCCGTCCTCGAAACGTTCGGCGATCTCGAGCGCGATTCGTCCGAGCCGCTCCGCCTTGTCCACATCGCTTCGAAGGAGGGCGATCTCCGCGAGGCGCGTATTCACCTCGGAGAGAACATCTCCCTCCGCGAGGGCCTCCACGCAGATTCGACCC
>CAMPIC010000449.1 GCA_946886185.1 uncultured bacterium | reverse complement strand
GTCGTCATCTTCGTCATCGTCTTCGTCCCAGTCGTCGTCCTCGTCCCAGTCATCGTCGGAGTCTTCTTCGTCGTCCTCGTCATCCCAGTCGTCGTCTTCGTCGTCTTCCAGATCCTCACCCAAGTCCTCGTCGTCATCCCATGCCAGTCCGACGTCCAGGAGCAACAACTCGTCAAGCATCGAAGGTCTCCTCTTACGGGGACGAGGTCCCCCCACTTCGCAGCCCCATGTGCCATCGGCTGCACCGATGGTCGCAGCACTGCCTGCGTTCTCAACCCGTAGTGGCGGACAGTTTCTACTGAGTGCCCCTTGAACTGTCAAGACAAAGTTCCCGAGCGAATCCGACCCAAAAGGAGTGCTCGCAACCCTCTCCAACGCTCGCCCCCGAGCGCGCCCTAGGATACATCCCGGCCCGCGGTTATGCTTGCAAAACGAAGCTCGATAGCTTGCGAACTCGGGAGATGAGCGCGGGTCGGAAACGACGCAAGACCCGGAACGGCTCGAAACGGGAACGAGCATGTCACAGTCAGGCGTGAGAAAGAAATCGAGTACGACCGTGGGAGTATGCAGGGAGTCGGCGCAACGATGCACGTAGGTACTTTCGCAAGACGTTTCGCGGGCGCGGTCATGAGCCTGCTCGCCCTGGGGCTTTTCGCCGGCGGGGCGCACGCGCTCGAACCGGATGAGGTGCGCGCGATCGTCCGCAACCCGGCCACCGCCGAGGACTACCCCGGCGCGCCGGGCGTATGGTTGGCGCTCGACCGCCGAGTCGAGATCACCGGAACCGGGCGCATCCATGGATTCGATCACGTGATTGCCCGGGTCTTCGATCCGGCCTGGGGGCGCGAGCAGTTCTCTCCCTACGTTCGTACGTACTTCAATGAGTATCAGTCCGTCACGATCTTCCGCGCGCGCATCTGGCGATCACCCGACAAGTATGAGGATCTTCCGGCCGAGGCGGTGAGCCATCGACCGAGCGCGATCGCCGAGGGAGTCCCTGCCTACCACAAGCTGGTGGACGTGGTGGTGGACTTTCCCGAGCTCGAGCCCGGTACGACGATCGAAATTCTCATCGAGTTCACCGAGATCACCCGTCCGGGAGAAATGAACATCCGATCCTTCGAGTTCGTTTACGGAGCGGAAGAACCGGTGATCGAACACGGGCTGCACCTCGCGCTCCCTTCCGCGGCAAATCCGGCGGTGGAAACGATGGGCACGGTCTATAGCCAACCCAAGCGGATGGGAGCCCATCGCTACTTCGATTGGCTGACCGGGAATCTCTCGCCGCTCTCCCATCCCCTGGAGAACGGTCTGGTGAGCCACTCCCCCTCTCCCGGCTCGGCTCTGCCGGACACCACGCGCGCCACCGTGTTCGGCTGGGTCGTGTGGGATTACCTGAGCCGGTACTACGGACGCTCCTGGCAGGCCTCCATCGGCGAGGGAGATCCGGAGATCACGATCGGGATCGGAGCGATCGTGGAAGGCGCCACGAACACCGAAGAGAGGATCGATCGGGTGGAGCGGTGGGTGCAGCAGGAAGTGCGGACGCTTCCGCTTTCGCACCAGCTCCTCGGCTTTACTCCGATCCCCCCCGGCGAAATCTATCGCTCGCGCGCCGGTTCGCCGTGCGACAAGGCGGCGTTGCTCGTGACCATGCTTGCCGCCGTCGGCGTGCGGGGAGAGCCGGTTCTCGTCCGCACCCGCACCGGACCTTGGCGCCGTGACGTGGCCGCGCCGGAGCAGCTCGATCGGTGGATGCTTCGTGTGCGGCGCGCGGACGGAAGCGAGCGCTGGTGCGATCCGCTCGAGAGCGAAAGCGCGCTTCCGGCCTCGGAAGGCCTCTACATCATCATCGAGGATGAATCGATCTACGGATTGGTGCCGTTCCCGGGCCGAGAGGCGCAAGCTCCGGAGAACTGAGGGAGCTGGCTGGCTGGCTGGCTGGAGCACGTGGTCACTGCCGCAGGGCGGGATCACGATTGCCGGAAGACTGTGCTTCGCGTCGCGGTCACATCACGCTTTTATCTTTCGATGCGTTACGGGTTCATCGGCTCGCTGTTCTGATAGCGGACGATGAATGAGATGCGACGATTGCGGTCGCTGAACGGTTTTTCCGGATCGAGCGGCTTGCGGTCCGCGAATCCAACGACCCTGCTGATGCGCGTCGGATCGACTCCGTTCACTTCCAGGATGCGACGAGCGGCGTTGGCACGTTCGGCGGAGAGCTCCCAGTTGGTGGTGTGGTTGCCTCCCTGGAACGGGCGGCTGTCGGTGTGCCCTTCCACCACCATGGGATTCGGAAGCTTGGCGAGAACCGACGCGACCGCGTCGAGCAGCTTCTTCGACTTGTCGCTCAATCGATCCGATCCGACATCGAAGAGCGGACGGAACTCTTCATCATGGATCTGGATGCGCAGCCCTTCCGAGGTCAGCTCCATCGACACCTGCCCCTGGAACTCCTCCAGCTCCGGCGAACCTTTGATGAGCTGTTCGAGCTCCTGGGCGGAGTCGAGGAGGAACTGCTTGTCGATTTCCATCTTTTCCTGGCTGATACCGATCTCTGGCGCCTGCGACTGCTCCGACTCCTTGCGCGCTTCGATCTCCTGGAGACGTTCCTGCAGCTGGATCGCCCCTTCGGAGCTGAGAAAGCCGCGACCTTCGCCCGGGAAGATGGACGGGGCATTGAAATAGGCCGCGACGGCGGCCTTGGTCTGCTCGCTGGAGTTGAGGAGCCAGAGCACGATGAAGAGCGCCATCATCGCGGTCACGAAGTCGGCATAGGCGACTTTCCAGGCGCCGCCGCTTCCACCGTGATGAACCGTGTATGCCATGCGTCCCCCTGAATTGCCCGGCTTCATGCAGCGCGCAAGGCCTTGCAAGCCTCCTCGACCTCGTCGCGCTCCGGGCGGTTGTACGAGAAGAGCGTGCGGCGTGCCGTCTCCACCACCACCACCGGAGCTTTGCCCGCGGCAAATGCGACGATTCCGTTCTTGGCGGCGGAGAGGAAGTTTTCGGAGTCTTTGATCTCCTGCTGCATCGCGACCACCGTCGGCTGCAGGAAGCCGTACGACGCGAGGATTCCGAGGAACGTTCCCACGAGCGCGACCGCGACGTGGTGACCGATCTCTTCGGGAGTTCCATCGATGTGCATCATGGTGATGATGACGCCGAGCACCGCCGCCACGATGCCGAGCCCCGGAAGCGAATCTGCTACCAAAGTCAGCATGTGCGCGAAGGCGTCCTCTTCCTTTTCATGGCAGACCAGCTCGCGGTCGAGCATCGTTTCCAGCTCTTCGGGAGTGACCGCCCCATCGACCTGCAGCCGGAGCGCGTCGGTGATGAAGTGGAGCATGTTCTGGTCCTTCAGGATCCTCGGATAGTTGGAGAAGATCGTGCTCGTGCTCGGCTCGGCGATGTGGCCTTCCAGGGCGATCACCCCCTCCTTCTTGACCAGGAGAGCGAGCTGAAAGAGGCAGGTGAGCACTTCCTTGGCATAGGAGGCGCTGTAGCGTGTGCCGGAAAGGGCCTTGAACGCCTTCCCGCCGAGCTTCTTGAGCTGGTGCGGCAGACACATGACGATGATCGCGCCCGCCGAGGCGCCGAAGATGATGAGCACCTCCACCGGCTGGATCAGGATCGGGATCGGCCCCTGTTCCGCGGCGAAT
>CAMPIC010000448.1 GCA_946886185.1 uncultured bacterium | reverse complement strand
AATTAAACCACATGCTCCACCGCTTGTGCGGGCCCCCGTCAATTCCTTTGAGTTTCAACCTTGCGGTCGTACTCCCCAGGCGGAGCACTTAATGCGTTAGCTGCGGCACAGGAGGGGTCGATGCCTCCTACACCTAGTGCTCACCGTTTACGGCTAGGACTACCAGGGTATCTAATCCTGTTTGCTCCCCTAGCTTTCGTGCCTCAGCGTCAGTATTAGGCCAGATGGGCGCCTTCGCCACTGGTGTTCCTCCCGATATCAATGCATTCCACCGCTACACCGGGAATTCCCCCATCCTCTCCTATACTCAAGCCCGGCAGTATGGAATGCAGTTCCCTGGTTAAGCCAGGGCATTTCACATTCCACTAACCGAGCCGCCTGCGCACCCTTTACGCCCAGTAATTCCGAACAACGTTTGCTCCCCCCGTATTACCGCGGCTGCTGGCACGGAGTTAGCCGGAGCTTCCTCTGGAGGTACCGTCAAACCGATGGATTGTTCACCCACCAGCGTTTCTTCCCTCCTGACAGGGCTTTACAACCTTACGGCCTTCATCGCCCACGCGGCGTCGCTCGGTCAGGGTTTCCCCCATTGCCGAAGCCTCTCGACTGCTGCCTCCCGTAGGAGTCTGGGCCGTATCTCAGTCCCAGTGTGGCTGACCATCCTCTCAGACCAGCTACCCATCGAAGCCTTGGTAGGCCATTACCCCACCAACAAGCTAATGGGACGCGGGACCATCCTTGATCGGTAGCTTATAAATAGAGGCCACCTTTAACCTCCAGGCCATGCGACCTTGGGGTCTCATTCGGTATTAGCACCCCGTTAGGAGTGTTATCCCCAGTTCAAGGGCAGATTTCCCACGCGTTACTCACCCGTTCGCCACTTTACTCGCCCCCCGAAGGGGACTTTCTCGTTCGACTTGCATGCCTAATCCACGCCGCCAACGTTCGTTCTGAGCCAGGATCAAACTCTCCGTGTTCGAAAACTCGGAGCCCCACATCCCTGGCGGGATGAGGGTCAATATGGAAGATGCTCGAAGCACATGTCGGAAACGGATTTCCGACCGGCCCTCGCATCGACTTGGGCTCGCGAACTCTTATCTTCTCTTGTCAAAGACCATCTATCGCGCCGTCAGGCGCAGACGAGAACCATATGCAGCCGGGGTCCGCTTCGTCAACAAGAAAGTGTTCTCGCTGAGAGCGATTTCCTGTCCTCCCGTGGGGCGGACCAGGAAATTCCCTGGCTGGGACGGGTGAACATAAGGCCCATCCGTCCGGCTCGTCAACCGCATTTTGATGCTCATTCTCCTCCGATCGATTGGAGGATTCTTGCGACGTTGTCCATCCGGTCCGGCCGGCGGGAATTCGCCCGAAAACAGGGGGCTTTCCCGGCGATCCCGGGCATGCCCGCCTTCTGGACGGCTCTGGAACCAGCCCCGCATAGGGACGGTGCAATGCAGTTGGCGCTCCCTCGGATGCGCACGCGTGCGCAGGGATTGCGGACGAGTCGCGGAAGAAGGGGCCAACTGGATGCGGAAGCGCGCGCAAAGGTTGGCGCGCAGGCCGTGCAGCGATGGACGCCGGGTGGCGACCGCGGTTCGCTTGATTCCCGTTTGCGGGTGTGTTGGAGTGCTGCGCATGCGCATCTTCTTGGCTTTCGTCTTCCTGGTGCCTCTCACGATGGCCGGGGGACTTTACTTTCTCTTCTTCCTCTGGGGAGACGACCTTCCCAGCCCGCGCACCCTGCGAGAGCTGGAACCGAGCGTGAACTCCGTGGTCCTGGACCGGAACGACGAGGTCGTGGGGGAATTCTTCGTCGAGAATCGCTCCACCATCCCCCTGCAGGAGATGCCCGCGCAGATGCGGGAAGCGATCCTCGCCACCGAGGACACCCGCTTCTATCGCCATTGGGGGCTCGATCTCCAAGGCGTGGCGAGGGCGGTCGCGACGAACCTGATTTCCGGAGGGATCGAGCAGGGCGCGAGCACGATCACGCAACAGCTGGCGCGCAAGCTGTTCCTGAGCGATTCCCAGACTCTGGAGCGCAAGCTGAAGGAAGCGGTGCTCGCGGTTCGGCTGGAGCGCTCCTTCTCCAAGGACGAGATCCTCGAGCTCTACCTCAACAAGATCTATTTCGGAGACGGCGCCTACGGAGTCGAAGCAGCCGCGCAGACCTATTTCGGCAAGCCGTCGCGCATCATGAATCTCGAGGAGTGCGCGCTGCTCGCGGGAATCATCGCGAATCCAGCGGCGTTCAGCCCCACGCGCAAGCCGGAACGCGCGAAGCAGCGCCGCAACCTGGTGCTTCGCCGGATGGAACAGGCCGGAGCGATCGACAGCCTGGCCCGAGCGGCCGCGGAAACCACCGACGTTCGCCTCGGGGGCGGAGGACGCACCACTTCGCGCGCGCCCTACTTCACCGAGATGGTGCGCCGCGAGCTGGCGGACCGGTACGGCGACGATGCCGTCTACACCGGCGGACTGACGATTCACACGACGATCGATATCGATCTTCAAGAGGCCGCGGAAAATGCCATGGCGAAGCAGCTCGCCTCGATCGAGAAGCAGCAGGCTCATCGCTACAGCTATCTGAAAGAGGAAGGAAAGACCGCGGGCAACCTGGCCGATCCGGAAGGAGGAACGCCCTATCTCCAGGGCGCGCTCATCGCGATCGAGCCTCAGACCGGCGCCGTGCGGGCCATGGTCGGAGGGCGCAACTTCTCGGAGAGCAAGTTCAATCGCGCCACGCAGGCGCTGCGGCAACCGGGGAGCGCGTTCAAGCCGATCATCTTCACGCTCGCGGTGATGCGGGGACATCGTCCCAACGAGATCATCCTCGACACGCCGCTCACCATCGACGCGGCCGGACCGGGGCTGAAGAACTGGTCTCCCAAGAACTTCGATCACGAGTTCCGCGGACCGGTGACGATGCGGTACGCGCTCATGAAGAGCATCAACATCCCGGCCGTCCGTCTCCTGCAGCAGGAGGATCCGCGGAGCGCGATCGAGCTCGCGCACAACATGGGGATCGATCGGCCGCTGCCCCCCTACCTGTCGCTCGCTCTGGGCACGGGGGAGCTGACGCCCATGGAAATCACCGCGGCTTATGGCATCTTCGCGAACCAGGGGATTTATCAGGAGCCGCACCTGATCGAGCGCGTCGAGAACCGCTACGGACACGTCATGGAGGAGTACACCCCGCATTCGCGCGAGGTGATCGACGAGCGCACCGCCGCCATCATGGTGAGCATGCTGCGATCGGTCATGGATCACGGCACCGGCGCTCCGGCGCGCTATCAACACGGGTTCCGCGCCCCGGCGGCGGGCAAGACCGGCACCACCGACGACTACTCGGACGCGTGGTACGTGGGATTCATGCCGCGGCTGGCGTGCGCGGTGTGGGTCGGCTTCGACGAGAAGCGCCCGATCGGCTCCCGCATGACCGGCGCACAGGCGGCGCTTCCGGCCTGGGCGGAATTCATGCAGGCGGCCACGGCGGTGTACGGCGAAGAAGAGTTTCCGGAGACGCATGGACTGATCCATGTCGTTACCTGCCGCGACACCGGGTTGCTCGCGCTCCCGAGCTGCCCTCGCGTCAACGACCTTTTCGTTCCGGGCACCCAACCGAATCGCAGCTGCCCGATCCACGTCGGCGGCGCATCGGAGAT
>CAMPIC010000447.1 GCA_946886185.1 uncultured bacterium | reverse complement strand
TCTGACGGGCGCCTGCACCAGGCAAGCGCCGAGGTTCATGATGAGAACGTTGATGGTGCTAGGTGTCCTGATGCTCAGCGTGGCATCGCTCGGGGCGGCGACCGGCGCCGCCCCGGGCAATGTTGTTGTCCAGGAGCAGCAGGGGATGTCCGGCGCCTTCGTGATCGAGCACCACGACCAATCGCTGCGCGACGTGAAGGACACGGAGGACCGGCTGGGAGTGAGGGTCATCGGGACCATTCCGAACATCGACAATCTGAGCCCCCAAGGGTCCCGCGTGGAGCCGCAGGAGCGGGAAGCGCAGGCCGCGCAGAGATTGCATGAGTTCCTCGATGACTCGCCCGGATACCAGGAATTCCGGCGCACCGCGCTTTCCTTGCTGCAGCAGGAAGACGGCGGACCCAAGTCGATCCTCATCACGAGCGCCCGCTCGGGGGAGGGGAAGTCGACCGCGAGCGTCTGCCTCGCGCTCACGCTCGCGCGCGAAATCCCGCACGAGCGCGTCATCCTGGTGGATCTGGACGCGCGCATGCCGATGCTGGCCGAACGGCTCGGACTGCGGATCGACAAGCCGCGCGAGGTCGCGAGCATGCTGCGCTCGCGAGTCTGGAACGACGAAGCGGTGCGCAACGGCTTGCTGCCGAATCTCGCTCTTCTTCCGATGGCTCCGGTGCGCGAAGGGGCAGGCGAGCTCATCAATCGGGAAAGCATCCGCTGGCTCCTGGGGGAGCTGCGCTCGCGCTTCGATCGGATCGTGATCGATTCTCCTCCCAACCTTCCGGTACCGGACCCGCTCGTTCTCGGACCGGAAGTCGATGCGGTGCTGCTCGTGGTCAAGGCCGGAGAAACGCCGCGGCAGACGGTGCGGCGCAGTCTCGAGCTCCAGCGCAGCTTCCGGGACAACGTTTGGGGAATCCTCATGAACAACGTGTCCGAGGCGCTGCCCTACTACTACAGCTACAAACACTACGGCTATGGGTACCGGAAGAAAGCTCGTTGAAGACCGTTCACGGTAGCTGGAGCACGCTCGTGGGTGAGCGCAGTGGATACCAGGAGACCATGTTTCGATGAGCTTGGAGAGGGAAAGTCTGCTTCGGTCCGGCGTGCCCTCCGACGGCGGTGAGTCGTTCGCCTCTCGGGGGATGCGGCGAGTCGGCTCTCCCGGAACGTTGGCCGCTCTGGCCGCGGCCGCCATCCTGCTGCTCGCGGTCGGATTCTCCGGCACCTTCCAATCGCTCTGGCGCGCGTGGCGGGAGAACCCGAACTACTCGCACGGCGTGCTGATCCTTCCGATCTCCGCTTTCCTGGTGTGGCGCATGCGCAAGGAGATCGCCGCGACTCCGACCGCCCCTTCCTGGTGGGGGATCGGTGTGATCGGGCTCGGAGTGCTGATCCAGATCGTCGGTCTGCGCGGGGACGTGACGATCTTCCAGGGGTGGGCCTTCCTGGTGGTCCTGGTCGGGCTGATCTGGGCCTGGTTCGGATGGAAGATGCTGGTTCGGGTCCGATTCCCGATCGCGTTCTTGCTCTTCATGGTGCCGATCCTGCCGTTCTTGATGAACTCGGTCAGCTTCCGCCTCAAGGTGTGGGCAGCCGATGGAGCGGTGCGGCTCGCGTCGGGACTCGGCGCGCCCGTGGTCCAGCGCGGGATGGATCTGTACTTTCCCACCGGCACCTTGACCGTGGAGAACGCCTGCTCCGGACTCAACTCCCTGGTCGCGCTCATGGCCCTGGGCGCGCTCTTCGGCCACGTCGCCTCCGCATCCGCCTGGAAGGGCTGGACGCTGTTCCTGCTCTCGATCCCGGTCGCGATCGCCGCGAACGTGATTCGCATCGCCTCGCTTTCTGTGATGGCGTCGGTGACCGACACCGAGACCGCGAGCGGGCTCTTCCATGACGTGGGCGGATTCTTGCTCTTCGGGGTGGCGCTGCTCCTGCTGTTCGGTCTGCGAAAGGCGCTGCGATGCTGAGCCGCTCCCGAGTCTGGGTTTCGATGGCGCTGCTTGCGCTCCTCGCGGCCTACGTCGTTCTGCTGCCTCCGCAACGGGCAGGGGCGACGCGCCTCGACGAGGTACCAGACGTGGTGCTCGGGTTTCCCGGCGAAGAGGTCGGTCTCGACCAGACCGTGATCGACGATCTCGACTCCGATGCCCTGATCTCGCGCGCGTATCGCCGGCCCGACGATCTGCCGCTCTGGTTGATCGTGGTCTATTTCGAGAATGCGCGCCTGGGCGCGCACGATCCGCTGCTCTGTTATCGCTCTCAAGGATTCACGATCGAGATGCTTCCGGATCGCACGGTGCCTTCCGCGATCGGGCCGATCCCGTTGCGCTCGTTCCGCGCGGTGCGCGGCCAGCGCGTGGAGCTCGTCTCCTACTTCTGGTACACGAGCGGCGCCCGGGCGCTGGCGGAGGTCAAGGCGTTCCGCGACTCGATGTTCTTCGAGGGGCTGCTCCACAACCGATCGTTCGGAGCGTTCGTGCGCGTCTCGACGATCGAAACCGATCCGGCGCAGGCATCGGGCATGATCTCGAGCTTCGTGAAGGAGATCGCGCCGACGCTGCCGCGGGTGTTTCCGGAGGGCGCGTCATGAACGCGCGCCATTTGCCAGCTCGACTCGGCGCCGGCAGCGGCACGAGCGGAGGAGTGATCCCATGCTCTCGCAGTTGAACCTCGCATTCTGGGCCTGGCTGGAGTGCTTCCGGGATTTCCGCCGCGCTCGGGTGTGGGCTCCGTTCCTGCTCCTGGGGGCGGTTCAATTGCTCGTGGTTCTGGTGCTCACGCAGTTTCATCGGCCGCTGCTCGCGCCGCTGCTCGCGCCTCTCATCCAGTCCCTCGTGGGCGCGCCGGCTCTGCACTACCCGCAGTTCTATATCGCGCTTCCCTCGATCTTCGGGCGGATCAATCCGATTTTGGATTGGCTGGTCGGGAGCTTCATCCTCGGGGCGGCCGTGCTCGTCCTCTGGCACTCCGCGCTCGGAATGCGCGACCGCGAAACCTGGGGACTGGCGGCTCGCCGCTACCTTTCGCTTCTCGCGGTGCGCTTGCCGCTCCTTCTCCTGCTTCTCGGGGTCGCCTGGCTGATTCCCATGGCGCTGCTCCCCGATGCCTCGGAAATCCACGGGAACGGCCTGCGCCTCCTGCGCTACGGGACCTTCGTCCTCGGCGTGATCCTGGAGATGCTTTTCGTGTACGCGCCGGTGGTGCTGTTGCTCGAATCCTCGCCCGTTCTGCCCGCGCTCGGACGAGGGCTGAAGGTCCTGGGCAAGGTGCCCCTCGCGACCGCTCTCGTGGTGGGCGTTCCCAACCTGCTCCAGCTCCCGATTTCCTGGGCGCTCCGGCGCGCCGACACGGTCGTGCAGAACTTGAATCCGGAGGTGGTGCTCGTGATGGTGGCGGGGGCGATCGTCGCGTACGTGGGAATCAACTACTTCATCCTCGCTTCGGTGGTGCGCATCTATGGCGCACGCGGAGCGGCGGCTCGCGAGGGAGCGGCGCCATGGAAGGCTTGAAGCGAGTCGTCATCCTGGCGGCTGCCGTGACCCTGGCGGGATGCAGCGATTCCGCGCTCTCGGTGCGCTACCAGGCGGAGCGCGATCTCTGGAAAGCGCGGCGCATGGGGGTGCGAATACAGAGCCCACCGGAAGCGGCCGGGCCGCTCGTGGGGAAGGCGA
>CAMPIC010000446.1 GCA_946886185.1 uncultured bacterium | reverse complement strand
ACCTGTACGCGCTTGCGTTCGGGATCGCGACGATCATCCGAGGCATTCAGAATGAACACGCGGTGACGTTGAACGCAGGGATGGCGTTGGTCGCCGGCCTGACGGTGGCCCGTTTCTTCGACACTGATGTGAGCTTCCTGTTGCGAGGCATCGTCTTCATCGCGATCGGTGCGAGCTTCCTCATCGTCAACGCCGTCACATTGCGGCGTAGAGGAGCGCAGTCGTGAGGCTCTGGCTCGCGCTCCTTCTGCTCGTGGCCGCGGCCCAGATCGTGGTGCCGGCGTCGATCATCGTCGATCGTGAGCTCACGCTTGCGAACGGCCGCCCATTCAAGCTGCGCACGGCGCCCGTCGATCCGGTCGACGCGTTCCGCGGTCGCTATGTGTGGCTCGCGTTCGAGATTCAGGATTACGAAACCTCGACTCAGTACGAGCACGGCGACCGATTGCATGCGGTGCTCAGGGAGAATGACGAGGGTTTCGCGGAAATCGCCCGTCTGAGTCGTGAACCGGTGGATGGGGATTCGGCGTTGTGGGTGACCGTGCAATATCCGGCGGAGAACAGGGTCCGGCTGGAGCTTCCCTTCGATCGCTTCTACCTCGATGAACGGGACGCTCCCCGCGCCGAACGTGCCGTACGGGAAGCGTCCTTCGGCGATTCGATCGATGCCTGGGCCGCCGTCCGCATCCGCGGGAACAGTGCCGTGCTCGAGCAACTCTACCTGGGGGAGCGCACCGTCTATGAATATCTGCGCGAACATTCGGAGTGATGGATCGGTTCGCTGAAGTCGCCGCGACGGAATCATCCCGCACTGTCGCCTCGGGAGTAGTCATCATGCCGTGCGCTCCCGCTCCGGGAGTAGTCGCGCCAGAATCATGCCGCGCTTGCCGCGCACTCCCGCTCCGGGAGTAGTCACGCCGAAACCTTGCCGAGCACTCCCGCTCCGGGAGTGGCGCAACCCCAGTCACTCCGCGTTGAGGGGAGGGCCATTTCCTCGCTCTCCCACCCACGAGAATCGCCGCACCCAAACAGCTCGGTTGTATTATGCTGGCGCAGCACCGAGGGATCAGGTGCTACGGGGCGCGTCACGGGACTGCACGCTTTGCGGGCGCTTGCGCGTCGAGGAGCGTCGGTCCACCACTCGCGAAACTTCGTGTGGTGGGAAAGAGAGGGAACGTGGACGCATTCCGGATCATCGGCGGACGCCGACTGGAAGGGACGATTGCCGTGGGCGGCGCGAAGAATGCCGCTCTTCCGATGATGGCGGCCGCGCTGCTGATTCCAGGCCGCTCGATCATCCACAATGTTCCGCAGCTGCGCGACGTCGTCACGATGCAGCGCGTGCTCGCGCAACTGGGCGCGCGCGGCGGTTATCCGAATCACTCCTTCGAGATCGACGCAACGGAGCTCACGCAGATCGAAGCTCCGTGGGATCTCGTGCGCACCATGCGCGCCTCGATCTACGTACTGGGCCCGCTCCTCGCCCGCATGGGACGGGCGCGGGTCTCGCTTCCCGGTGGATGCGCCTGGGGTCCGCGGCCGGTCGACCTGCACCTGCGCGGACTGGAGCTGCTCGGGGCGAAGATCTCGCTGGAGCACGGCTACATCGTCGCCGAGGCCCCTCCCGGCGGACTGCGTGGAACGCACATCGGGTTCGACATTTCGAGCGTGGGCGCTACAGGCAACGTTTTGATGGCCGCGGTCCTGGCGCGCGGCACGACGGTGATCGAAAACGCTTCTCGAGAGCCGGAGATCGTGGCCCTCGCCGAGTTCCTCAACGCCGCCGGCGCGTCCATCCACGGTCATGGCTCCAACAAAGTTACCGTCGATGGAGTGCGAGAGCTCCACCCGGTCGAGTTCGAGAACATTCCCGATCGCATCGAGGCGGGCACCTTCATTGCCGCGGCCGCGATCACCAAGGGCAGAATCAATCTGGTCGGCGCGCGGCCCGACCATCTCGGCGTCGTCTTCGATCACTTCCGCGAAATGGGAGTCGATCTTACGGTGGAGGCGCAGTCGATCCAGGTGATCGCTCCGGAACGGTTGCACGCGACTCGCATCGTGACGGCGCCCTATCCAGGCTTCCCGACCGATCTACAAGCCGCGTTCCTGGCTCTGCTGAGCGTCGCGGAGGGATCTGGGTCGATCTCGGAGACGATCTATCCCGATCGCTTCACCCATGTTCCAGAGCTGAACCGGATGGGAGCGGACATCGTTCTCACCGACCATGTGGCGACTGTCCGCGGAATCTCCAAGCTATCGGGAGCGCACGTCACGTCGACCGATCTCCGCGCTTCGTCTGCCCTCGTCCTCGCCGGCTTGGTCGCGGAGGGGGAGACGCTGGTCCACCGCGTCTATCACATCGATCGCGGATACGAGCAGATCGAGGAACGGCTCCGCGGCGTCGGCGCCGATATCGAGAGAATCGACATCCCCGGCCCGTAGCGGGCTACTCGCTGCCACGCGCGCGGCTGTCCTATGGTTCGTCCACGACTCGCCTAATGCGCGGGTCTGCTCGCTGCCCTCACATGCGGGATTGCGCGCCACGCGCTTTGGTCAAACGGGCAGCCATCCTCGGAAGCCTCTCGCCGCGTAGTACGAGATCGCACCGTTGTGGTAGTAGAAGACGTGGTCGTAGCGGCGATCGCAGAACACGGCTCCCCCGAGCTTGCGGATCTCCGGAGGCGTCTTCACCCAGCTGGAAGTCTTGAGGTCGAACTCGCCCAGCTCCTGCAGCTGCCGATACTGCTCTTCGGTCAGCAGCTCGATGCCCATCGCCTCCGCCATCGCGACCGCGCTGTCTTTCGGTTTGGCCTCTTTCCTCGCCTTCAGCGCTTCGGCGTCGTAGCAGAGGCTGCGCCGGCCCTTCGGACTTTCCTCCGAGCAGTCGAAGAAAATGTATTCGCTGGTCTTCTTGTCGTACCCGACCACGTCCGGCTCTCCGCCGGTCCTCTCCATCTCGGAAAGCGACCAGAGTTTCTTCGGGTTCGCTTCGAGCTTCGCACGCACTTTTTCCCAGTCGATGCCCTTGTGCCGTTGCGGATTCGCCTCGAAGCGAGCTTGCAGCGTGTCGAGCAACGCGTCCCTCTGCTTGGCAGTCAGCTCCTTGCCTTTCATATTCGGGCCTCCATCCCGCGCCCGCCGCTCCACGGGAGCGCTTCAAGTCTTCCTGATCTTGACGCCGCACGGCAGCACCGCAGCACATTCGGCGCTCTACGGGGAAACACCGCGTCCCGTGCCGACGATCCCGCCGGACCAGAGACGCAGTCTATCGCAGCCCATGTGCCGGGCGCGGCACCTCAATCGATGGAAGTGAATCGATGATTGAACCGTAGTGCGAGTTCGGGTCGGTGAACGACGTGGAGCCTCGTAACCACTACGGTGTCCCGGAGACTCGAACATCGACAGCACCCCGTTCAGCGGGCGTGCGGTGGATCGGCGGACCTCGGCAGCGAAGGTTCCCGCCCCCGCGAGCGTCCTTGCCCGTCCGAGATCAGGCGGCTTTGCGGGTCTGCACGGCCTGCCACTGCGCGATCACCCGATCGGGGCCGGTCTCGCGGAGTCGCGCGACATCTTCGTATGGCACGACCCGGAGCGCTTCCTCCAGCGTGGTCACGCCGAGGAACACCTTGAGCAAGGCATCCACGGCCAGGCTCAGCGGGTGAGTGAGGGCG
>CAMPIC010000445.1 GCA_946886185.1 uncultured bacterium | reverse complement strand
TGCGAGAGGTCCGCGCCGGGCGCGACCCTCCGATGGGCGATCCAATCGCTGGCGAAGTCGCGATTTAAGCGGAACTCGCCATTCCTCCTCCGCTTCCCGATCCCGGAGGCCTGGAGTTCGCCTACGACTTCGAGACCGGCCGCTACACCTCGGGAGTTCCCCTCGCGCAGATCGGTAGCGCGAACGAGACGGCGGTCACGGCAGCGCTTTGGGACATCGTGGATGGCGCGACCACGCCGGATGGATCGAAAGGGTCGGACGACGACCAACTCGACGACACCGGCGCGCTCAGCTGGGACGTCACCGAGACCTACATGCCCGCGCATGGTGTGGTGGATTGGCTGACCGTCGAAGACTTCCACGACGGTTGGTTCGCGCGCCACGGTCCGTTCTTCTTGCGCGAGGCGATGGACTCGATTTTCGTCGGCTTTCTCGAGATGCCGTTCAACGAAGATCCCTACGAGCCGAACGACGATACGGGAGATGCACCGCTCGCGGATCTGCTCACGTATGAGACGCATCCTGGCGGCAAGGTCGTCATCAACGAGATCGACCTCGGCCCGGAAGACCGGATCGAGCTGTACAACTCCGGGGAAGATCCGATCGATCTGACCAACTGGAGGATTCGCGCGGATCGAAACAGCCTGCCTCCCAGCGACTACTTTTTCCCTTCGTTCGTGCTCTACCCCGGCGCCCATGTGGTCGTGCATGCGGGGGGAGATGCGACGGACAACGGTCCCGTGCATCTGTTCGAAGAGTTCTTCCTGGTCTTCTGGGTAAACGGCGACGACGGCGCCTGCACGCTGTTCAATGCTTCCGGAGCGCCCATCGACTTCCTGCGTTGGGACAACCTGAACGGTCAGGATCCGAGCAATAAAGCGGTGCCGCCCGGCCTGCAGTGGCACGGCACTCTCTATTCCGCGCCCGAGCGCATGATGCTGGGACGAGATAAGGATGGGACCGATATCGACGACGCGTCCGACTTCACGGTGCGCAAGGAGAGCTTCGGCGGTCCCAACTTCGACGTGCTGCCGCGCCATCACATTTATGCGGTGGGAGATCGGGATCTCGTTCGGTTGGAGCTGAGCGCCGGAGATCTGCTCACCGCGTCCGCCTTCGCGCCTCATTCCGCGGGAGAGCCGGCGCTCGAGTTGCTCGACTCTTCCGGTTTCTCCTCGGGTCAGGTTCGCTCCACCTACGGGATCGCGGCGCTCGCCGAGCTGCAGTTCCTGGCGCCACGAGACACCACGCTGTTCGTGCGGGTGTCGAACGACGGGCCGTTCAATCTCTACGCCCCGATCGATCTCTCGGTGTACCGGCGTCCTTCCGCGTCCGTGCTCCGTGCGCCGGTCTCGCTCGTCGCGCTTCCAGAGAACGCCGCGGACTCCGACGATGAAGTCCGCCTGCAGTGGCTGAATGGAAGCGCGTACGACTCGGTCCGGGTCGATCGCGATGGCCAGCAGCTCTCGGTTCTGAGTGGTTCGTCGACCGCCTACGAGGATGCGGCCGATCGGGGTCTGCATCGTTACGAGGTGCGCGGCTATCTCGGCGGACGTGCCTCGGATCCGGCAATTGCGATGTCGTTCTCCGGAATCGTGGAGTGCCACGTGGAGGAAGGCTTCGAGTCGAGCGCCGTCAATTGGATCCTCGCGGACACGTGGGCACGCACGTCGGCTCGCGCGGCGGATGGAACGTTCAGCTTGACCGACAGTCCTGCCGGAAACTATCTCAACGAGCGTAATTCGAGCGCCGAGTTGATCACGCCGGCGAAACTCCTGGCTTTCCCCGTCCTCGAGTTCGATCACATCTGCATCACGGAGGCCGGTTTCGATTTCGGCTATGTCGAGATTTCCACCGATTTCGGATCCAACTGGACCACGCTCGCGCAATTCGACATGAGCTCGTATCCGCTTTGGGCGGACGGGAGCGCGGATCCAGGCGATTGGGTGCACGAAACGATCGACCTCGAGGAGTATCTCGGTCAGAAGGTGCGGATCCGTTTCCGACTCTTCAGCGATCAGTTCCTCACGTACGACGGGTGGTACATCGACCACGTCCGTCTTTCCGATCCTGCGTGCGAGGACGTGACGGCCGTTTCGGAGCCTGGGGCAACAGAGCCGCTTTCGATCGTGTGGGGGCCGAACCCGTTCCGTGATCGGATGCGGATCGATCTGAATGGATGGACGGGCCGCGAAGTCGACGTTTCCGTTTTCGATGCCGGTGGCCGATTGGTGCGCACGGTATTCGAGGGAAAGGTCATGTCTTCCACGTTGACCTGGGACGGGAACGACCGCTCGGGTCGTCGCCTCCCCGCGGGCATCTACCTGCTGCGCGTCTCCGACGGAGCGGTCGATCAATCAGTACGCGTCGTGCGCGTACGCTGAAAGTCATCGAATCAGAACCCCTCCTGGCGTACCGACTGTCGTGGATTGCCACGCGGTCGTTCACCGCACGCTCGTTCCTGGGTTGAACGAGCGCTTCTTACAAGTGCGTGCGCATTCTCTCCAGAACAACGAGCTCCGAGCGCGCCCTCCGTGGTGTAAAACAATCCGTTAACGCGGCACCGGACAATATTCCGGCGCACGGCACGATGTTTGTGTTCGGTCTCCGCGCCCGCACCATGAACTGCAACGGAAGGAGAGACACGATGACAACGAGAGCGCAAATCTCCCATCGTGCGCTATGGAGCCTGTGTCTGGGACTCGTGACGGCATCGCTGGCGATCGCCGATCCCGGCGACCAGCCCACCCCGGAGGCGACGACTTCATACGGCGCGCACATCATCACCGGCACGGTCGTGAGCTCGGACGACGGCAATCTGGTGCTGGACACTTCCCAAGGAGGCGTACACGAGTTCGCGTTCAACCAGGCCGGCCAGTACGGAGCGGCGATGTTCCCTGGGGATGATGTCCGCGTGTATTACGAATGGGAGCCGGAGCGAGGGAACGTCGTGGAACGCGTCCAGACCTTGAACGTCACGCAGCGACTCGACGGGACCGATCGAAGCGACGCGATGGTCGCGATGTCATTGCCGCCCACGGACGGAGGAGACGAGGAACTGTTCGCGCAGGCCGAGCGGACCACCACGACGACCACGTCCACGACCACGACGAGCACCACGCAGACGGACTCCCGGGATCTGCTTCCCGCAACGGCGAGTCCCATTCCGGCGATCGGCCTGTTCGGAATGGTCTTCCTTGCAATCAGCGCGGGAACTCACGCCCTGCGACGCAGGTCGACCCACCGACGCGAGGTCTAAGGCTCGTCCAAGTCGTCACACCGGCCCCGGGCATGCGAGGCCGACGCGCCGGCGAGATGCCTGGTGTAGGAGATCGCCACACCGGCCCCCGTTCCTAGGGTTCGCGGTCGGCGCACCGGCGCGACACGACGCAGCCCTTGTCAGCGCTCGCCCCTTTCCGGCAAACTCCGAGTTCGTTTTTTGGAGTGTCGGGAGGAGGTCAGAGCGGTGACGAAGATCGAGCCAACGCCGGTAGCCAGCGCGCTCGCGGGCAAGGTCCCGGTCGGGGCGCAGGTGTTGATTCAAGGATGGGTGCGGACCCGCCGCGATTCCAAGGCGGGTCTTTCCTTCCTGCATGTCCACGACGGATCCTGCTTCGATCCGATCCAGGTGGTCGCTCCGAGCACTCTCCCGAATTACGAGAGCGAGATCGTTCGGAT
>CAMPIC010000444.1 GCA_946886185.1 uncultured bacterium | reverse complement strand
CTCCCTGGCGGAACGGAGTCACCATCGCGACCGAAAGTCCTTCGAACATGAGCGTCGACCTCCTTGCCTGCTCCGTCACTCCTCGCCCGCAGCTCGCACCGATGACGCCGCGACGCCCGTTGATTCGACACGCCGGCGACTCAGCGGCTGCAGCTGGCGCCAGCCTATCAGATGGGTAAAGATCCTTCCATGAGCAGCCCCCGCCCTTCCCTGGCCCACATTGAGCCGGCCGCGTGATCGCGACGCTTCTCTGGATCCATCTGCTCGCGTTCGCCGGTCTCTTCGTCGAGATCCTGCTCGTGCGCATCTTCGACACGATCGTCGGGCCGAACGCTGCCTACACCATCGTGACGCTCGCGGTGCTGGGAGGCGGAATCGCCGGGCTCGCAATCGCATTTCGCCCGGGCTGGCCGGAGCGGATCTGCGCTCCCGCGGGGCGCGCGCGGATCGCGATCGCCACCGCGTGGGCCGTGCTCCTCATCTATCCCGCCCTTCAGACCTTGCCGTTCTCCATCGAGCGGATCGGGGATGAGCCGGTGCTGCAGGGCTTCTCCTTTCTCGCGCTCTTCGCCTGTTTGAGCCTTCCGTTCTTTCTCATCGGGCTGGGAGTGGCGTCCGCGTTGACCTGGTCTCGCCAGCCGCACTGGATCTATGGTGCGGATCTGCTCGGGGCCGCGTTGGGCGCCGTCGCCGTTTCGCCTCTCCTGCCTTCTCTCGGGCCGGCCGGAGCGCTCGCGGCGGCGGCCGGAGTCCTCCTGGTCGGGGCAGCGTTCACGCGCTCCACTCCGCGAGTGCGCGCCGTGCCCGTGGCGATTCTGGCGCTGCTGCTGCTCGGAGCGAGCACGACCGGGCTGTTCCGCGATCTCGACGTCGAGAGCCACGCGCAGAAGCGAGGCGCGCGGGAAACGGAGCTGCGGACCAACGCGGAGTTCCGCCGATGGGACTCGGTCTCCAAGATCGAGGTGGTCGACCTGACCGAGCGAGATCCGACGACCGGCGCGATCGTACGGGGAACCCACCGCAAGTTGATCTCCTACGACGGAGGCTCCCAGAGCAGCCATATCTATCCGTTCGACGGCGATTTCGAACGGCTCCGCGCCCGCCTTCCCGAGGGAGTGATCGAGCACTTCTGGCAGCGTGGACTGCTCGCGTCGCACTACCTGCTGCGCGATCGTGGCGCGCGCACGCTCGTCATCGGATGCGCGGGCGGGCAGGAAGTGAAAGCCGCCCTCCTCTACGGCGCGGGCCATGTGGACGCGCTCGATCTGGTGGAGACGGTGATCGAGCTCGGCACCGAGCGCTACGCGGAGTACAACGGCGGCATCTTTCTCGATCCGCGCGTGCGGTTCTTCCAGGCGGAAGCGCGCGCGTATCTGGCCGCTCGCCCGCAGCCGTATGACCTGATCCAGGTGTTCAGCTATCACAATTCCGCGCGCCTGGCGGCGGGCGGTGGGGCGATCAAGGCGTACTACCTGGAGACGGCGGAAGCGCTCACGCTTTTCCTGGAAAGCCTGACGGAGGACGGGCTGCTCCAGATCAACCAGGCGTTCTATCCGCGCGTGCTCACCACGTTGGGAGAGGCGATGGCGGACGCGGGTTGGTCCGACCCGGCGTCGCACGTGGTCGTCTATGCGCGCGACGGCCTCGAAGATCACGCCACCATCATCATCTCGCGCCGCCCATGGGACAGAGCGCGGCTCGCCGACCTCGACGCGCTCCTCCTCGCGAAGGGTCCATCCGAAGGCAGGACCTATCGGAGAGTGATCGATCCGCTCGATCCCGCACGCTCGTTTCTTCCTCCCGCGCTCTGGATCCGCTCGGATGCGGAAGCTCGCGCGCTGCGGGAGCGCGCTCCCTATCGGCTCGATCCGGTCACCGATGACCGTCCGTTCGCCTATTTCCTGCGCAAGAACCTCGCCCGGATCGAAGAGGACTCCACGCGCTTCGTCGATCGCTCCATCGCGGAGCTGCTCCAACAGCCGTTCACCGGGGGATGGGTTTTGCCGCGCGATCTCGCCCATCTCGCGGTGACCGGCGCGTTCGGCGTGCTGCTCGCGCTCGGCGCCGCGTTGGCGCCATGGCGGATTTCGCGCGCGGGTCGCGAATCCTGGCCGGGCCGGCCCGCGGCTCTCGCCTACTTCGCGTGTCTGGGCGCGGGATTTCTCATCATCGAGCTCACGATGGTGCAGCTCGGACTGCGTGCGATCGGCGTGCCCATCCAGGCGTACGCCACCACCATCGGAACGTTGCTCATCAGCGCGGGGATCGGGAGCATGATGTCAGCGCGATTCCGCAATGCGCCCGTCTTGGCATTCGCGCTGCTCCTGACGGCGGGAAGCGGCTTCGCCCTCGCCTATCCGCACATCTGGCCGCAGATCCAGGGAGTGCCGTTGGCCCTGCGGATCTCGATCGTTTCGCTGGTGATGGCGCCCCTGGGTTTCGGTCTCGGAATCCCCTTTCCGCTCGGCGTGGCGGCGCTGCGCGCGGCGCCTCCCGGGTCGATCGCCTGGGCCTGGACGGCGAACGCGGTCTTCACCGCGCTCGGAGGAGTGGGAAGCGCGATTTGCGCGCTTCTTTTCGGGCTGCAGGGTACTCTCTGGATCGGGCTCGCGATCTATCTGGCGGCCGCTCTGCTCTTCCTCATCTGGAGGCGCCGGGGCGCCGCGCACGAGGCGCCGGCATGATCCCTCTGCGCGACACCAATCCGAGCGAGCGACGGCCTCTCGTCGTCACCGCTCTCCTCCTCGCCAACGCGGCGGTGTTTCTTTTCGAGCTCATGCTCTCCTCGTCCGGTCTCGAATCGCTCTTTCAGGAGTTCGGGGTCATTCCGGCGCGTTTGAGCGACCCGGGCCACTGGAGCGCCGGCGCATGGCGCTCGTTGTTCACGTACATGTTCCTCCATGGCGGCTGGCTCCACGTGATCGGCAATCTCTGGATCCTGTGGATCTTCGGCGACAACGTGGAGGACCGGATGGGCCACTTCCGCTTCCTGATCTTCTACGTGATCGCCGGAGTGGCGGCGGCGCTCACACAGACGATGCTGACCCCCGGCTCGCGGATTCCGAGCGTGGGCGCTTCCGGCGCGATCGCGGGAGTGATGGGGGCCTACCTGGTGATGTTCCCGGGTGCGCGCGTGCTCACGATGGTGCCGATTCTCTTCTATCCGGTCTTCCTGGAGCTGCCCGCGGTGACGTTCCTCGGACTCTGGTTCGTGCTGCAGCTCTTCAGCGGGACGTTGTCGCTGGGAGCTCGAAACGACGCCGCCGGAATCGCGTTCTGGGCGCACGTCGGAGGCTTCCTGGCCGGTGTGTTGCTCCACCGGTTGTTCGTCAGACGGCGCGCGCGGAGAGCTCGCTGGTCGGAATGACCATCATCGCGCGTTCGGACGAGGTGCGCAGTGCATCAGAAGTCCACGGCGCCGGCGAACACGGTACGGGCCGGACCCTCGAGCCAGATGCCGCCTTCGTTCTCCGCGAGCGAGGCTTCGAAGCGATCGCCGCTCCGGCTCCGCAACTCGAGCGGAAACTCCCGTCCGAGCACGCGCCACGCCCAGAAGGCGGCCGCGAGCAGTCCCGATCCACACGCCTGCGTTTCTCCTTCCACACCGCGCTCCCAACTGCGCACACGGATCCACTCCGGACCGATCTCGATCGCATCCACGTTGGTGCCGCGAGGGCCGAGTGACGG
>CAMPIC010000443.1 GCA_946886185.1 uncultured bacterium | reverse complement strand
CCATCGCGCCGGTCGACTTGCGGAGCCGGAAAATGGCTCCGAGAGTTTGCCCCACGCCCGCGGGGTCGGCGTCCTGGTCGCAGATCGCGTAATCGCCGTCGGGCAGTACGGCCACCGCCATGGGGCGCCGGGTCTGGGCGGGATTGAAGGCGCGCACCGTGGTGACCGCGCCGGAGGCGGGATGCAGTCGAAAGAGCGCGCCCGCCGGAACGCCGGTCGCGAACGGATCAGCGGTGCGGTCGAGGATCAGGACCGAGCCGTCGGTGTCGCGCGCGAGAGAACGGGGATCGGAAAAGAGTGGGCTCGCGGAGACCACCGAGACGTTTCCGGTGGAGGGATCGACGCGGAAAATCGCGCCGGTTCGCCTCCCGCGCTCGAATGGATCCGCATTGGGATCCGCGACCAGAAGTTGACCGTCCGGCTCCAGAATGAGATCGACCGGATCGGTGAAGAGAGGCGAAGCGCCCACCACCTGCGCCACTCCCAGATCGAATCGATCGGCCGGATTCGCGAGAAAGATTGCGCCTCTCGGCTCTCCCAGTCCCAGTGGATCCGCCGAGGAGTCGGCCACGTAGATCTTGCCATCGGGACGGATCGCCATACCTTCGGGATCGCGGAAGCCCAGCGCCGCCGAGGTGATGAAGGTGGTGAAGTTCAGATAGCGCATCATCAGGATGGCGCCGGGATCGGTCTGCCGATTGAGCGGATCGGAATCGCGATCGGAAACGACCACGCTCGGGATCGTGATCGGCACCGCTCCGGACCGTCCTCCCACCACGATCGCGAGGAAGGCGAGCGCTATACAGAACGAAACGCGCATCGACCACCCACTCTATGCCGGCGCACCCGGAAACATCATGACCATCCGTGTCCGGCCTGCCCGGAGCGCTCCTCTCATCGGGAGGCGAATCCGATGAGATCGAAGTGCGAGAGGATCCCCATGATGCGCTGCCCGTCCTCGACGAGGAGAGCGTTGCGCTGCTCCGCCATGATCTTGAGCACGCGGGAAACGGTGGCGTCGGCCGGCACGCTCGGGAGCGGAGGCTCCATGATCTTGGTCACCGGATCTTCCAGCGAAATCTTACGATCGAGGAGCGACTTCATGAGCGTCGACTCGGTGATCGTTCCATGCACCACGTTTTCGGCGTCGACTACCGGGATCTGGGAGATGTTGTGCTCGCGGATGAGAGCGAGAGCGCCGCGCACCGTTCCGTCGGGGCGGATCGTGACCAGACTGGGAAGGAGCGGTCGCTTCATGCGCACCACGTCGCCCACCAGCACCTCGTCCGCCTCCAACATGCCGTTGTCGGTGAGCCACTCCTCCGAGTGCACTTTGCTCAGATAACGCTCCCCGGTATCGGGGAGGATCACTACCACGACGGAGTTTTCGTTCAGCTCGGGCAGGAGCTTCATGACCGCGGCCACCGCGGTTCCGCACGAGCCTCCCGAAAGGATCCCCTCGCGGCGCGAGAGCTGGCGCGCGTAGCGGAACGATTCGCGGTCGGTGATGGTGTAGATCCCGTCGATGTATTGGAAGTGGGTGGTGCCCGGGATGATGTCCTCGCCGATTCCTTCCACGAGATAACTCTGCGCCTGGCCCATCTTCCCGGTCTTGAAGTACTCACAGAGGATCGATCCGACCGGATCCGCTCCGATCACGCGCACCGCGGGGTTCTTCTCCTTCAGATAGCGCCCGGTGCCGGAGATCGTTCCGCCGGTACCCATCGAGGCGACGAAGTGCGTGATCCGCCCGGAGGTGGCTTCCCAGATCTCGGGGCCGGTGGTGAGGTAGTGGCTCTCCGGGTTGTCCGGGTTGTAGTACTGGTTCGCGAGGAACGCGTTGGGAAGCTCCTTTGCGAGACGCCGCGCCACCGAGTAGTAGCTCTCCGGAGATTCCGGCTCGACCGCGGTCGGGCAGACCACCACGCGCGCTCCCACCGCTTTGAGGAGGTTGATCTTCTCGCGGCTCATCTTGTCCGGCATCGTACAGATGCCGCGGTACCCATTGACCGCGGCGGCGATGGCGAGGCCGAGCCCGGTGTTGCCGGAGGTCGACTCCACGATCGTCCCGCCCGGTTGCAGCAGTCCCGCTCTCTCCGCGCGCTCGATGATGTTGATCCCGATCCGATCCTTCACGCTCCGGCCGGGGTTGAACGATTCCACCTTCGCCAGGATGAGTGCGGGGCTGTCCTTGCCGATCGAGCGCAGCCGGACCAGCGGAGTGTTCCCGATCGTATCCAGGATGGAGTCGCAGAAGGTCATTCCGGCATACGGGCCTTCCTTCCAGATCCGGCCCGGTAGAACCCGCTCTTCCACGCGTCAACCTCCTCGCGCTCGCGCGCTCGTCTCGCTTCGACTCTTGCGGTGGATGCCCCCGCCGCGGGCGCGGAAACATCGCGTCCGGATACCTCTACACGCCTCTCGGGAAAGTTTTGCCGGGGCGGGAACCAGGCCTCCGTCACGTTACCGTTCGGCTGATCCTAACCGGTGACGTGACACCAAACACACTCATCCGTAAGTTCCGTCGCCGGGTTCCGTTGCGACCATGCGGCGGACGAGGGGATCGAGGGCGTCGAGCGCCGGGCCAGCTCCCGGTCGTGGGTGACGGTGTAGGGAGTGGAAACAGCAGGCACCGGGCCGGAGCGATTGCTACCTGGCCACGAGCACCCTATGCAGCAATGACTTATGACGGCTGGTCTCCAGTGGGATGCGCCCGCGATCTCAGATCGCGATCCAGGCAGTCAGCTCGAGGGGAAAAATCAATCGAGCCGGAGGCGCCAAGGCTCCGGCTCGAACGAAGTCATTGCTTTCGATCCGGGGAGTGCGCCTATTCGCCCTCGACGTGCACGTCGGAGCTGTGCGCGCCGCCCGCCGCGGCGTCGCGGATCTCCTTCTGCTTCGTCTCGAGCGCGGCGACTTTCTCCGCCATCGCGCTGCGTTCAGGGAGAGGCTCGATCACCTGCTCGTTGAACGCGCCGTAGTCCACCAGCTCTCCGTCGGGACCGATGATCAGCATCAAGTGGCCCAGATACTGCCCGCGCGTTCCGGTCGCGTTGGTGACGGTGTCGCCCACCATCTCCGCGTCCTCCCGCCAGGGAGCATTGTTGCCGTACAGCGCGACGTCGATCCCCTCCACTTCCTGGATCAGCTTGTCGGTGTCCCCGTGCGACATCTGCGACATGAGGACGACCAGATCCACCTGATCGCGGATCTCGGGAACGACACGCTTGGCCGCTTCGAACGGATCCGACCACCTCACCTCGACTCCCTCGGGCAGCTTGGTGCCGCTGAACTGGGTGCCGCCGATGAGCCCGATCAGTCCAATGTCGAGGCCGTTGCGCTGCACGATCTTGTAGGGCACACCCACCGGGACTTCCTGGCCGTTCTCCACCATCGTCAGGTTGGACGAGACGACCTCGAGATCCTTGCGACCCATCAGCTCGCGATAGAGCGTCCAATACTGGAGCTCCCGCGGGCCGGGAGTCGTGGCATCCACCTCCAGCTCGACCATCGAATCCCAGAGGAAGCGCGTGGTGAGCTCGTCGACCCCTTCCGTGGTGTTCGTGAAGTTGCCGAGATCGAGATGAAGGATGTGAGCGTGCTTTGCTTCGAGCGAATCGATGTAACCGGCCCGCCGGGCCAGTCCGCCTTTGCGGCCGGAACGGAGGCGTCACGCTCTCCGTTGAACCCGGCA
>CAMPIC010000442.1 GCA_946886185.1 uncultured bacterium | reverse complement strand
GATCGATGGTCCTCGGTCTCACCGATTCTTCCCCTTCCGCTCATAGCTCGCCGGTACGGCGAAGACTTCCAGATAGAGCTTCTCGTCGATTTGCTTGGCGTCGCGCTGCACGGCGGCGTCGAGGAGTTCGTTGGCCATGGTCATGAGGATGCGATGGTTCCCGGCGGCGTGCTCGGCGAGCGTGGTCATGAGCTCGTTGGTCATCAGCCTCGGGTTGCCCGCTTGTTCGGTCGCGTGGCGGAGAGCCTCGACCAGTTCTTGCGGTGTGGCGGCGTTGAGTACGAGTCGCACTCGGATGCGACTGCCGAGCGGTAGGAGTTCCGGCGCGCGGAACTTGTCGGTGAGTCGATGATCGCCGGCCAGGACGACGGTGAGGAGCGCGCGCGAGTCGAGTTCGATCGCGCAGAGGAGCCGCAGTTCGTTGAGCACGGTCGGCATCATCTCCTGCGCTTCGTCGATGACGAGAACGGGACGAAGCAGGGAGGACTCGATGTGGGCCTGCCATCGTTCGCGGAGCAGCCGTGTTCCGGACCAGCGGTTGTGGGGAGCGAGTGGAACGTCGAAGAGATCGCCGAGCTCGCGATAGAAGTCCTGGAGCCTCGCCTGGGGACGCGAGAGTAGCCCGACGGTGAGCTCTCGTTGCGCGGAGAGCTTTTGGACGAGCACGCGCAAGGCGACCGACTTTCCGAGCCCGGGATCGCCGGTGACGAGAGCGAAGCCTCCTTCTCGGGTCAAGCTCTCGACGCGCCAGCAGAAGTTGTCGATCTTAGGCGAGGCGAGGAGCGCGGAGACGGGGACGTCGGGAGCGAACGGGTTCCACTTGAGGCCATAGAGCGCGAGCAACTTCGGGTTCATGCGTTCTCCTTGGGTTCAGTCGGTGAGTCATCGAGTGATCCGAGTGGTTTATGCGGTTCACTGGGTTGGAGTCGTTCGGGTGAGTCGGATGGACGGGCGGATCCGTTCCCGCCGAGATCGTCCTTGGGCAAGTAGGCGGGCGGGAGCCCGGTGGCGGAGTAGTCGGCCATGAGTTGACGGAGCAGCGGCGCCAGCCCCGGCTCCGTGGCACCCTGCCCCGGCGCACCGTTGCGATCACGCGGATCATTGCCTCCTACGTCCCGCGACGGGAGCGTGCGCCGTCTTCCATCGGCGTTCTTTGCTTTGTCGAGCGGGAAGAGCCGGCAGAGGGCAGCTCCGGAGCGCTCGTCCACGAGCCAGACGTGAGTGAGATCCCAGGCCGCGAAGCGGAGCGTGACCCGAGAAAGCGTGCGGTAGCGCGACGGGACCTCGAAGCGCCGTCCCTCGAGCGAGACGGTGCCATCGGATCGACGTTGGGTGCGGGCCTGAGCCGTCGTGAACGCGAAGCGTAGCGTGGCGCTGTCGGGCGCGGGACGTCCCACATCCGGACCTTGGAGCGCACGCTCGAGCGGAGCTTGCCCGGTCTCGGAGTGAACCCGACGGTGATACTCCATCTCGACCCATGCTTGGGTGGCTTCGTTGAGAAAGGCGAGCGAGATCTCCCGCTGGCCTTCCATCATGGCGAGGAGCCGCCCTTCGAGCTGAGCCCAGAAGTTCTCCTGCTTGCCGTTCTGATAGGGCGAGTAGGGCAAGGTGGTGCGGTGGACGATGGCGATGCGTCCAAGTCCTTCGGTGGTTTCGCGGGCGATCATGGCGCTGCCGTTGTCGGTGAGGAGCGAGCGCGGGAGGCCGCGCTTCAGAAACGCTTGGGAGAGCCCGTGGATCAAGTTCTCGGCGCTCTCGGCCAGGTACCACTGGACGTGACATGCGAGTCGCGAGCGGTCGTCGAGTACGCCGAAGGCAAATGGCGTGGCCCATTCGCCGCGCGAGGTGAGGACCCGGTGCGAGCCATGATGGTAGTCCAAGTGCCAGAGGGCGTGGACATGCTCGGCTTCGTAGCTCCGCACTTCGCGCTGCTCGAGACGTTCCTCGGCGCGGCGCGCACCCTCGGTGTCGCGGGTCGAGAGACGGCGTCGTTTGAGGAGACCCTCCGCGCGAAGGAAGCGGCGTACCGTGGAGTAGGACGGTAAGGGAGCGAGCGTGGGATCGTCCTGCACCCGCACGACGAGGTTGTCGTAGTGAAGTTGGAAGCTCCAGCTCTTGTGCTCTTGGTACTGCGTCCGGATTGCTGCGCGCAGGGGCTCGGTCAATGCGGTTTGGACGCCGGCGTCCTTTCGGATCTTGGGCTTGAGCGCGCCGAATTGATCGTTCTGCTTCCGTCGCGCTTGGTGGTACCACCGTTCGATGGTGGAGAAGCCGAAGCGCGTGGGCTTCCCCGTGATCGGATGGAGCCAGGTCTTTTCGGCCAACTGCTCGATCTCGGCGCGGAGCTCTCCCGGCGTCGGCGGCGCGGCGAAGAGCGGTCCCACGATCGAAAAGCGCCAGAGAGCCCAACGCTCCGCGCGCGGCAAGTGCGATCGATCGTCGCTCTGGACTTCGTTCATGCGTGTGTGTCCTCCGTCTGACGACCCTCGGCGTCTCGATCGGTTCGAGGACGAGCGTCGTTCTCGTGACGGTGGGCACCCTAGGAGGTCGCCTCCGATCGTGCATCGGGCATCCTCTGCGGGGGCTTGGGGCGCGCCCCAAGCCCGCCAGCGTGCGCGAGCGAAAGCGGGGTGGAGATCGACAGTGGAGAGAGCCAGCGCAGCAGCAACGAGAGACGTTCCGGAAAGTCGGTGGTCATACGCTCGGCGGCTTCCGGTGGGTCACCCTCTTTCCGGCAGAAACGATCGAGCAACGCGCCGGGCAGATCGTTCTCTTCCACCGGAAGAATGAGCCGAGCGCGAGCTGCGATCCAGAACCGGGTCCGCGGAAAGATCGACTGCCACCATCGACGCCAACGGCGCAGCGTCCGCACGCTCACACCCACCGCTCCTTTGAGCACCCGCGCCTTTGTGCGAGAGGGTCCGCTCTCCAGTACCGAGAACAAGAGCACTACGACAGCGAAGTACACACGCCGGCCCAAGAACCGCACCGAGGGCGGCGTGACCCGACGGCGGCATCCCTCTTGGTCGCAGCAGAAGCTGTGTCGGTAGGTAGGTTCAGAGGCGATGGCTTCGGGACCACCTCGAGGCTTGCGAGGGTAGTTCGCACGGTGGAGCCGACCCGGGCAGCGGGAACAACCCGCCGTCCGAACCCCCTCCGCCAGGTCCGCATCGCACGTGCTGAGAAATCGGAAGAAACTCGGATCGACGAGTACGTCCGTGTACACTCGTGGCCTCCTTCCCCGTTTTGCTTACGAAGAAGGAGATCATCCCCTCGGAGAGCTTAAAGCAAGCTCTTCGAGGGGGTACCTTTCAGAATCCTCGAGGGCCGAATCGACACGACCCTCGCCCATCGGGATCCGTTTGCCGGGGTAGAAGCCTCAGTTCCCGTGCTCATGCTCACTCCAGCTCCTTGTGGTGAAGGCGAAATCGCATCGGTCCCCCAATGACCTCGCCATTTCCGTCCATGATGGTCGCGACGTGTTGTCCCCGAATGGCTAGATCGATGCCGACAGTTCGGACTGTCACGATCGCCCTCCTCGCGTTACGGTGCAATCGGGTGGAGCCGGCACTTCCATGTGACTTATTCGCGGCCGTTCTCGGAACGCCGCAATCTTCTATCTCGTGCCCGGTTCCGAGGAGGATGCGGAGGGTCAGCAATCACCCACTACGAGACGGCAAAAGCCTCTCAGCGTATATACCTC
>CAMPIC010000441.1 GCA_946886185.1 uncultured bacterium | reverse complement strand
CGCGCGCGTATTCGATCTTCGGTACTCGGAGAACGAGATCACGGCGGAAAACTTCGCAGACGCGACCGTGGTTCACGATGTTCCCGCGCCCGGACAGCCGGGTCAGATGATTTCGGCGACTGTCTTCGGTCTCGAGCCGTTGTCCGAGTACCACTTCGCGCTCCGTACCGCGGACGAAGTGCCGAATTGGTCATCGCTCTCCCCGGTTGTGCGGGTCGAAACTTCGTCTTCCTGGCAGCTCACGTTCTCGCCCGAAGGTGAAAACGCGCTCGATCCCGATTGGTCTCCGGATGGATCGACGATCGTCTTCGGTAGACACAGAAATGGCCAGGCGGATCTATTTCTCGTTCCGGCCGAGGGCGGGAACGAGATCCAGCTCACGGACACTCCACAGCCCGAATACCAGCCTGCCTGGTCTCCCGATGGGACGCACATCGCGTTTCATTACATTTTGGACGACAGGGATCCTTACGTCGGCGAACTGTATGTCATGGATACCCTGCCCGGATCGAAGCCGACGCTGCTCGCACGGCACGATTTTGGGATCGGTTCACCTTGTTGGTCGCCCGCAGGGGACGCAATTGCTTACCAGGATCATGTTCTGGCCTCGATCGCAACGGAGTCGACCATCTACTCCGTTTCCGTAGACGGGGGCGATCCACGAGTGTTGGTAAACCACGGATCGAATTGGGGCAACCACTCTCCAGCCTGGTCTCCCGACGGGACCCGGATGGTCGTCATGTCCACGCGTCATTACGATTGGAACCTGTGGATCGTTCCGCTCGCTGGCGGCGAATGGACGAAGCTCACGGAGTTGCCGGCCAGCGTCTACCACACGGAGCCCGATTGGTCACCCGACGGTTCCGAGATCGTTTACGAGACGATTCGCGGCACTGATCGGCAGATCTTCCGAATCTCCGCGTCAGGAGGTCCTGCCGAGCAACTAACCGACGCATCCGCAAACAGTTTCAGACCCAGTTGGTCTCCTGATGGCGAACGCATCGCCTACTGCTCGGCTCGATCGGGCAAGGCAGAGGTGTGGATTCAGATCGTGGAGTGATTGGAGCCCGATTACGTCCCTCGTTGAGCATCCGGCGCCGTCGGGCTCTCAGCTCTCACGCCCACCTGGGTGCGAGAACTCTCACCTCCCACGCCCGCCTCGGTGCGAGAGCTCTCTCAGGCTCCACGCCCGCCTGGGTGCGAGAGCTCTCAGCTCGCACGCCCGCCTCGGTGCGAGAGCTCTCAGCTTTGTCGGTTGGGCGTGAGGCTATTGCATCCCCTGCGCAGCCAACGCGCCCGACGCGCCCGACGCGGTGGAGCTAGGCGCGCCACGGATCAGGTTGGATACCGGACGGCCCAGTGGGGGGGATACGGGATAACCATTGGGACTCCACCGCTGTGGAGTCGCGCCAGTGGCTGCGGCTGCGGCTGCGGCTGCGGCTGCGAAAGCCTAACCCACCGACGATGCGCAAAAAAAGTAGGTACCAAACAAATTTTCGTTGAACTAAGCTCGGCCCATCGGGTATAGTCATAGAGTTGGGTCTTTGGCCGGGCGATACGGAGCGGACGGATCGTGCTGCGTCTTTTGTTTCGAACAGCTATGCCGGTCGGTTCTCCGAAGGGCACGGCGCGTGTTCCGTTCACCTTCGCCGCCTTTCCTCGAGATGGACGTGACTGCCGAGGTGTCGTCTTGTCAGCAGCGATGATGCGTACTCCCGCTTGGATCCGGGAGACCAGCCCTCCGTACGGCACGCCACCCGCGCCGTCGCCGGCGGAAGTTGCGCGAGAGCTGGTGGATGCATGGCACGCGCTGTCGCGCGCCGAATCCGCGGTCGCACTCGGCGAGGGGGATACGCTACGGCTCGTGGCCGATCAGCGACTCCATTTGCGCCTCGGCTTTTCCAGTTTTCACGACTTCTCCGTGGATGCGGCCGAGATGCCTGCGAGCACCGCCAAGCGCCGCGTCGCTCTGAGTCGTCTTGCTTCGGAATGTCCACCGTTACGCGACGCCTTGCTCGACGGAACCGTGTCGCCCTGTCAGGCCTTGGCGCTGCGGCCGATCGTCACTGCGGAGTCCGCGTCGTGGTGGATCGCGGTCGCGGCGCGCTCCACTGTGACGGAATTGCGCGCTGCCGTGCGTCAAGCTCTAACGGTCGAGGAAGTTTCCTCTCCAGAATCTGCGCCCGACCAATCACCTTCCCCTGCCGCTACCGGCTCGACGACCTCGAGCTCCGCGAGTGACTCGTTCGACCACGAGCCGGAGGGGAAACGCGTCTCTATCGTTGCGCCGATCGCCGCGCGCCTCGCATTCGAACAGGGATTGGAGGCCGCTCGTAAGGTTCTGGGCTACGACGCTCCGCGCCATGTTTGCGTTGCCGCGATGCTCGCCGAGGTTGCCGGCGACGGCTTGACCGGCGAATCGACCGCCTCCGCGGATCGCGATTCGAGTGCGCTCCCCGGTCCCCAGTCAGCCTCCCAGGCCACTTCGAGTCACGATGCGAGCCTGAGCGGCGGTTCTCCCGACTCTGGGCCCGTTTCGAGTCGCGATTCAGTGATGAAGGCGGTCCCCGGGTACATGCGCGCATCCTTGAAGCAAGCGCGACGAACCATCGAGCATGCGTACGAACAGCTCGACTCGTTCCGCGAGCTGCTCGAGGAGGCACCGACCGAAGCGGATGCCGCCGATCCCGCGTCCTTGGTGGAACGTCTCGAAGAGATCCGGGCTCTCTCAGCGCCGATTCATGTGCTGTCGCTCCGTGTGCTGCTGCATTTGGAGGATGTGTCGGCAGCGCGCTATCTCGGAGTTCGAACGCAGGACGCTCTTGCCGAGACTCATCTGCGCTTGTCGCCGCGAACCTTCCGTCAACTGATGGCCGAGGCATGGCAGATGAAACGCCGTCCAGAGCTCGAGACCGCATATCTCTCCGGTAGAGTCGGCGTCTCCCGATTGCGCTTGCTCGGTTCGATCGAATCGCGCCGTCTGAAGACGTTCCTCGCGCGTGCTCGCCGAATCACGCTGCGGCAGTTGAAGCGGGAGCTTCGATTCCACGAGAAGCTCGTCGTTCTTCGTGATCAGCTCCAGCGAGAGCGGAGCGCGCAGGAACGTTTCGCCGAGCGCCATGAAGACGTGGCACGTGGCGCCCGTCCGGATCCGAATCACGACTGCAAGGATCGACCGCCGGTCTTGGTGCTCTCCGACTTCGATCTCGATCCGCTTCCCGGACAGGATCTGGACGTCAAACTTGCCTGCATCCTCCTCCAGCATGGCCATCTCGCGCAGGAGTTGGAGCAGAATCTGACTCGGCCGGCATTGTGCACTGCGGACGAAACCGCCTCGTTGATTGCGAAGGCAAAGACCCTCGCTTCGCCTTCCGGCCGTGAGTATGGGCAGCGCGGACTAAACCTTAATGATGAGTTGGATGGGTCCGGTCGATGCGCTCGCGACGGAGCTGGTCGGCGTGCTCGCAGCGAGGGTGACGCGCGTGCGAGCCGAGAAGGCGGGTGTGCTGGAGGCGCGGCATATGATCATATTGCTGGCGACGAGTTCGAGATCTATCAGCGTGATCCCGCTGCGAACCCCGCACTCATGCGGCTCCTCGAAACGCTCGTCGATCTGGCGCTTCTTTCGGTATGCGATGACTCGGTGCTAGTCGGATCCCAGGTATACCCTCGCGGACGGCAATCATTGAACCTCGAGGGCGACT
>CAMPIC010000440.1 GCA_946886185.1 uncultured bacterium | reverse complement strand
CGCTCCCGCTCCGGGAGTGGTCGGCGGTGTGATCGGACACGCGCTCCCGCTCCGGAAGTGATGCACGGTGTGCTCCGCTCCGGGTGTAGCGGGTCGCATCAGCCTCGGCTTGCGCGCCGACCGTCCGACCGGAGAGCGCCGGCGTGAACGGTCATGTTTCGAACAGTCGCGCACCGGTTACCGAGCGGAAAACTCAGGAGACGACCGTCATCGCGAATCCGGCGCTCAGCGACATGCGCAGGTTGTCATCGAGGGGAATCGGGAGGAGCTCGAAGAGCGTGGCCACGAAAGCGCCCATCAGCGTCATGGGCCAGCTGATCTCGTCCCCCGGATAGATGCGCGCGATCAGGATGCAGGCGGCGAGACAGGCAAGGCTTCCTTCCAGACTCTTGTCGAGCACGCGGGTCCGTCCCCACCGGCGTCCCACGAGCGCGGCAACGGCATCGCCGATCACCACGAACGCGATGGCCACCACCGCGATCGGTTTCGTGAATGAATACATGCAGAGGAGGGCCGCGATCAGGAGGTAGGTGGAGCCGAGCAGGTTGAACCGTTCGTGGTCGCGCAGGATCCGTCCGAAGAAAAAGTAGAAGAGGGTGCGCACCTGCGGCGCGTGAAGCCGGATCACATCGACGGCGAGCACCAACACCGTGAACGCGAGCAGCCCCGGTCGGCTCACCGACTCCGGCAGCAGATAGAGCGCAATCGGAATGGCCACGCTCGCGATGTGGATGCTCTTGCGGAACACCTCACCGGTGTAGCGGATCAACCCTCATCCCTCCACCCCTGCATCACGCGGAAACCGTCGACGCGATTCGGCATCCCGGCTCCTCCGAGATGGATTCCGGCACCCCGAGTCCCGCGCGATGGGTTCCGGCACCCCGATTCCCGCGCGATGGGTTCCGGCACCCCGATTTCTCCGAGATGGATTCCGGCACTCCGATTCCCGCGCAATGGATTCCGGCACCCCGATTCCCGCGCGATGGGTTCCGGCATCCCAGGATGGGCGTCAACGGCGGGATGTTCAACGGATCATGGCTCGGTGCCGAGGCGGCCTCGCAGGAGCTCTCGGTAGGTCCAATATCCCTGGAGCACCGCCTTGACGTAATCGCGCGTCTCTCGATACCCGATGTTCTCGATGTAGACGTCGAGATCGTCCTCGGGATGTTGCCAGCGGCGCGCGTTGTCGATCCCGGCGTTGTATCCGGCGAGTGCAGCGGGCCAGTTTCCGGAAAGCTCGTCCACCAGGTCCCGCAAATGAGCGATGCCGAGCCGGAGGTTCACGTAGGGCGCTCGCAGCGGCTCGGCGGGCAGACCGTGCGCTGCCGCGACCTGGCGGGCGGTGGCGGGCATGAACTGCATGAGGCCGATCGCTCCGGCGCCGCTCTGCACCGTCCGTTCGAAGAACGACTCGCGGCGCATGATGGCCCACGACCATTCCGGCGCGAGATTCCAGCGCGCGCAGGCGGCGAGCACCGCATCCCCATACGGAGTGGGATAGCGGAGCTGCGGGTCGGAGTATCCGTTTCGGATGGTGCGGCGCGTCGCGAGATCGGGAAAGCCGAGCCGATGCAGCGTCGCGATCCGCTCGCGACCATCTCCCAGCTCCGGCATCCGATCGAGCGCGTCGAGAGCGCGCGTCGCCCAGGCGCTGCGCCCGAATTGACGGAACAGCATGAGCCGGCGCGCGGCTTCGTTGAGCGCGGGGGAAAGGCCCTGATTGTCCGACTCCCACGGCCGGCCTTCGTTCATCTCCGCCAGAGGCCGAATCGCTTCGATCGCGGGCGCGTCGGCAATCGAAGCGAGCCAGCTCCAATACCCGCTCACATCCCCGAGAACGAGCCCGGCCTCCTCGCGCGCTTGCAGCGCGGTGCGCGCCCGGAAGCCGTAGTAGGTGTCGCTCAACTCCCCCGAGTCCGACAGCTCACGCAGGAGGCTCTCCGCTAGGGCCGGCTCTCCGCTTTCCAGCGCGCATCGGGCCAACCAGAAATACGCGGCGGAACGGACCTCGGCATCCCCCGCGAGCGCGGTTTCGAACATGGGGCGCGCAGCGTCCATTCGTCCGAGCCGATACAGGCAGAGACCGGACCGGAGCGCGGCCGTCTTCGAACCGGCGTCGCGTCCGAGCAACCGCCGGTATACCGTCTCCGCCCGCGCGAACTCGCGTTGGGACTCGAGCTCCCGGCCCCATTCGAGGAGCGCGCTGGATGCGATCTCCGCGTTGCCTTCCCGCTCCGCGACCGCGAACCAGGTCTCCATCGATGGGATCTGCCCCGTATTGCGATAGGCCCGAGCCACCGTCCGGGCCCACTCGGCGTGTTGCGACGGGCCCGGCGTCCAGCGCCCGCTCTCCACCAGTGCGAGGAGATCCTGGTACCGGCGCGCTTTGTATCCGAGGTTGGCGATCCGCAGCGCGAATGAGTCGCGTCCCGCGGAGGAAAGGTGATCGCGCAGGCCATCGCCGATCTTCACCAACCGATCGAACGCGAGGTGTGACTCGGCGACCGTGGCGAGCAGCCGCAACTGCGAGGGACGCGCTGCAATCCAGGCGCCGCTCGCGAGCGGGATACGCTGCTCGAGCCAGCGTTTCGCCGCGTGGCTCGACGGAAACTGGCGGGCCAGCTCCCACCCCAGGGAATCGGCGCGCGCGGGGCGATCGGAGAGAAGAGCTTGCCGGCGCGCGTTCGTCAGGTACCACGGACCGATCGTGAATCGGCGCGCGTAGTCGGCCAGCAGCGGCCCGGCAGCCCGATCGTGGGATGCGAGCGCAGCCGCGATCCTCGCTTCGTGCACTCGCTCCTGCGCCCAACTCGGCAGCGCGCCCGATGCCAGGATCTCGTTTGCCGCGCGGCCCGCGGCGAGAGTGTCGCCCGCGGCCAGCTCCGCCTCCACGCGCAAGACGTGCAAGAAGGGGGCATCGGTGAGATCGATGACCGCGCCGTCGCACCATGCGCGCGCCGCTTCGGGAGCGCCGTGCTCCGAGAGCGCGAGCACCGCGGGGAGCGTCCACTTTCCCGAGGGATCCCAGGCGCGCGCGACCGACGGCGCGTCCGCGCGCTTCAGGAACGGGAGAAATCGCGGATCGTCATTGCTCAGCGCCTCCAGGACGCGGGCATGGATCCAGGCGGCATCCGCCGGATCCGCCGAAGAAGCAGGAAGCCCGTTGCGCTGCAGGACGTCGGCCAGCAGGTGCACGATCGAATCGCGTCGCGCGCTCTCCCGGGCTCGCGCGACCAGATCGGTCGCGGGAACGGCGGAGCTCCATTGCGTACGCCACTCGGTCCACGGAGCAGGCACGTTCGTCTGCCCGGTTACGGTTCCAGGTGCGGCGAAGGCGCAATAGGCAGACGTGGCCGCCAAGCACACAATGCGCAGTACGAGGACACGCCGCCAAGCCCGCAGGATGCGCGCGGGCGCTCCGCACAGGGAATGCTCGGCACGAACGCCGCGCAGAACAGGCATCCCGACGCGGTGTTCGGGGGCGCGACAAGACTGCGGGGCACACAGGTCCATCGGCCGCGACACAAGGCGCTTCACTCCCATTCGATCGTTCCCGGAGGCTTGGAGGTGATGTCGTAGGTGACTCGGTTGATCCCGTTCACCTCGTTGACGATCCGATTCGCGGAGCGCTCCAGCACCTCGTACGGAATCCGCGCCCAGTCGGTCGTCATCCCATCGACGCTCGTCACGGCGCGCAGCACCGA
>CAMPIC010000439.1 GCA_946886185.1 uncultured bacterium | reverse complement strand
GGTCCGGGCCGTCCCTGGGTCCCGTTGGGCGAGCCGAATCGATCACGATGCCACCCAAATCAGCCTCGAAAAACGTCGCCGACGGCGATCGCCGCGTCTTGATCCAGAACCGGAAGGCGCGTCACGACTATCACGTTCTCGAGACCATCGAGGCGGGATTGGTCCTGGTGGGGACCGAGGTCAAGAGCCTTCGCGACGGCAAGGCGAGCATGGGGGACGCCTACGCGACCATCGAGGGGGGAGAGGCCTGGCTCGTGCAGTTGCATATCAGTCCCTATCCGCAAGGAAACCAGTTCAACCACGAGCCACTGCGCAGACGGAAGTTGCTTCTCCACGCGCGGCAAATCCGGAAGATCGAATCAAAAGTGCAGGAGAAGGGCCTGACTTTGATCCCCCTCTCTCTGGTGTTGGTCAAGAACAAGGTCAAAGTGGAGCTCGGAGTCTGCCGCGGAAAGCGCCTCTACGACAAACGAGAGGCGACCAAGGAACGGGATGTGCGGCGGGAAATGGATCGCGCGCGCCGCGGGGAGATGTGATCGACCGGATGAGGCGCCCGCCAGCACACCAGATCGCCGCAATCCTGCTGTATGCCGCGGTGGCAGGACTCCTGCTGCCCGCCGTCGGGTTCGCCGCTCCGGACAGCCTCACCGTTCGCTTCGGAGATGGCCGGCTCCCCGAAGTGATCCCGGTCCATGCTTTCCCGGAGGGTCCCTACGTCGCTCTCACCGATCTCGGAGCAATCACCGGCCACGGCGTGGTCTGGGATCCGGAGACATACCGCGGATCGGTCCAGGTCGATTCCACCTCGGTCGGATTTCTGCTCGATGCGCCGATGCTCTGGCTCGGCGAAGACATCCTGCAGCTCACGCAGCCGGTCATCTATCGGGACGAGCAGGTGATGCTTCCATTCGCGATCGTCGATGCGGTGCTCGTTCCCGCGCTGGGAGAGCGCATCCGCTACGACGCGGAGAACGGGGTCCTGGAGCTCGGCGGGGGAGAGCCTCGCCTCCATGATCTTCGGCTCGAGCCCGACACGCGCCGCCTCGAGCTCTCTCTCGATCCGATGCCGACCGGCCGGCGGCTCCTGTGGGATCCATCCGGAATCCTCGCCGTACAGATCGCGGGCGTGTTCCTGCCACCGGGTTACCAGCCTCCCGACTTCAGCGGCCGCGGGCTCGAACGGGTCGAAGTGCTTCCCACGAAGATCGGGATGGAGATCCGGCTCCACGTGGCCCCGGGATGGGTGGGAGCGCGCGCATCGCGAAGTCCGCGCGGCACCCTGGACATCGAGCTCACGCAGAACGCGCGCGACGTGGACTCCGGCCGCTTCGAGCTCCTTACCTCCTACCTTTCTGCGCAAGGAGCGTCGATCGATCGCGATCCCCTCCACCGCAATCGCATCCTCATCGAGGTATCGCCCGAGCAGCCCGGTTCGTATCTCGGTTTGCTCTCGAGTGAGCTGGCGCACGTTCTCGAGGACCAGTTCCGGCACGAGGTGATCTTCGTCCACGATCGCAAGGAAGCGGGACGCGCCCGCGGGGGAGCCGGCATCCCCGAGATGCCGGGAGTTCCGCCGGGAGATTGCTGGATCGGGCTGCGTCTCGAACAGTACGGCGGCGACGATGTGCACGACTTCCTCATCGTCACCCCGGGACAGCCGCCGCGATACGAATCGGTCGACGCGGCCCTGCTCGCGGCTGGTGCGCCGGTCGCATCTCCGAGTGGCGCCGTGGTCTCTCCGCGTGAGGGGGACTCGGACGATCGAGGGGTGCGCCTGATTCCCTGGGGACAGGCGCCGCGCATGTTCCGCTCCGCCAATCGCCACCTCGCCAGCAATCTGGTGGATCATCTGCGCTCCGATCTGCCGCTGCTCTCCGTGCGCACGACCTCTCGACCGTCGCGCATCTTCCGCGGATTGGCGATGCCGGCCGTGCTGATCTATCCCGCTCGAACCGGCGACGAGAACAACCTCCGCGCTCTGAGCAGCCGCGACCAGATCGAGCTCGTGGCCAAGAGCCTGGCGTACGGCATCGACGAGTTCCTGCGCGAGCAGGCGAGCCGTTGAGGATGCGATGATCCAATCCGGAGCCAAAGAGCGAACGCCGATGAACAGCCGGGCCAACTGGATCTTCGGGATCCTCGGAGCAGTCGTGCTGATCGGAGTCGGGATCCTCTACGGACTGGGACGCAAGCATGTCGATGAGAGCGAGCCTCCACAGCTCACGGTGGGAGGAGCGGCTGTCGGAGAACCAGTGGAGCGCCTGCTGCTCTACTTCGGAAATCCGGAGCACGTCGGCCTGGTGCGCGAGCCGCGCGTCATCGCCTCGGGCCTCACTTTGGAGGAGCGGATCGCGAACTGCGTGCGCGAGCTCGCGACCGGATCGCTCCGTGAGAACCTTCCGGTCGTTCCTCCGGAGACGCGCCTGCGCCGCGCCTATCTCGATCCGTGGGGCGTTGCCTATCTCGATTTCACGCGCGATCTGCTCGGGCGGCGCACTCCCGGCGACGGCGAAGAGTGGCTCGCGGTCGCTTCCATCGTGCGATCGGTGTGCGACAATTTCCCGGAGGTGCGGGAAGTTCGGTTCCTCATCGAAGGGCAGATGGTGGTGAGCTTGGCGGGCTACATGGATCTCGAAGAGCCGCTTCGATCGGAAGACTTTCCACTCGATGAAGAGCGGGCTTCGTGAACCAGGACCGTCCCTCAGCGGAGTTGCGTGCGCGCCCCATCGGCGTCTTCGATTCGGGCATCGGCGGACTGACCGTGGTTCGCCAGCTCCTGACCGCCTTGCCGGAGGAGTCGATCCTCTATTTCGGGGACACCGCGCGCGTTCCCTACGGGACCAAGTCGCCGGAGACGGTGACGCGCTTCACACGAGAAGCGGCGCAGTTCCTGATCCGGCGAAACGTCAAGGCGCTCATCGTCGCCTGCAACAGCGCGAGCGCGGTGGCGTTGCCCGCGCTGCAGCGCGATTGGGAGCTTCCGGTCATGGGAGTGATCCAGCCGGGGGCGAAAGCGGCGTCCCGTGCGACGCGCCGCAAGCGAGTCGGAGTGTTGGGCACCCCGGCGACGATCGGATCCGGCGCGTACGAGATGGCGCTCGCCGCGCTCGATCCCACGATCGAGGTGCGGGGCAGAGCGTGCCCTCTCTTCGTGCCGCTGGCCGAGGAGGGATGGACCGACGGCCCTGTTCCGGAGGAAGCGGCGCGGGTGTACCTCCAGCCGCTCCTGGAGTGGGGCGCAGATACGCTCGTCCTCGGATGCACGCACTATCCGCTCTTGAAGGAGACGTTGCAGAGAGTGGCCGGTCCGGAAGTGATGTTGGTCGACACAGCGATCGAAACGGTCTCCGAGGTCCGCGCTCTCCTCGCGGAGCGAGAGCTTCTCGCGTCGGGAGCGCCGCCGTCGCACGAGTTTTTCGTGAGCGACGTGCCGTCGCAGTTCCGCACGGTCGGCGAGCGGTTTCTCGGGCAAGCGATCGAGACGCTGCGCCGGGTCGACCAAGACGATCTTCCCTGGTACGAGCGCTAGACACGCGCACGACGAACGCAGACGAACGCAAGACGAACGCAAGACGAACGCAGACGACGCAAGAACGAACGCCGACGACGGCAAGACGAACGCCGACGACGGCAGACGAACGCCGACGACGGCAAGACGAACGCAAGACGAAGGCAGCGCGTTGGTCGGTGGCGCCGGACCTACAG
>CAMPIC010000438.1 GCA_946886185.1 uncultured bacterium | reverse complement strand
GTGGTGAGGCCGCCGAGCTCGTCATCGGCAAATCGCCGGGCGCGGGTCGTGGCGAAGCTCCCCTCGCGAGCGACGCGCTGCGATGCGAGGACCAGCTCCTGCACGGGGCGAGAGATGGAGCGGCGCAGCGGAATTGCCACGAGCAATCCCACTCCGACCGCAAGCAACGACACCAGCAGAGTGAGGCCCACGTTTCGAAGGAAGTCCCTGGTCAACCAGGACATGTCGTAGGCCAACGACACCATTCCGACCGTGTCGTCCCCATTCCGAACCGGCTGCCGATAGATGAACCAGGGTCCGCGGAAAGTGCCACCTTGCTCGCCCATTGTGAGTGCCGGCGAGCCGCGCGCGCCCTCCCGCTCGTAGCGCGCGATCTCCGAGCCTTTTCGATCGAAGAGAGCGACGACCGCGACATGCTCGACGGGAGCGAGCGAGGCGAGCGTTTCCTCTGCCGCGATCGGGTCTTCGAACAAGAGCAACGCTTCGCAGTGGATGGCCAGCACCTCGGCGTCGCTCGTCACGCTTTCGACGATGTTCTGCCGGTCCCGCGTGTAGGTTCTGGAGAGGACGAAGATCGAGACCAGGACCGCGGTCACCGTCCCTGTGGCGGCGACGAGGAGAAGCAGCCTCCCTCCGATCGTGCCCATCCAGCTCCGGCGGCTCATGGGTGCTCCGACTCCACGAGCCGGGCCAGACGTAGGACCTTCGAGCTCACAGTGACCCCGGTCTGCGAGATTCGAACCGGGTTGGCATCGAACGTCATGCGCCCACCCCGAATCACGAGCGCGAGCATTCCACCCTCCGAGACGAAACCGGGGTCATCGCTCACCGTGAGGACGGGAGACTGCTCGACCTCATCGAGGATCCAGGCGAAATGCCGCGCTTCGGCGGACCCGACGAAGACGATGTGGCTGTTGCGAAGATCTTCGCGGGTGGTGGGGCGGTTCGGACGACCCGGCCCGCGCGCTCCCGGAGCGACGCCGTTGCGATTGTGGATCACGACGCTTCGTCGCTCCGATCCCAACCGTTCGTCGATGCAGAGAAGGGCAAGGTCCAACGCGACGGCATCGGCGCCGATCACGGTCACCACCACCGGATCGCCCGGGTCCGAGAAGGTCTCTTCCGGCCAGACGGTGAACCGCAGGAAGTTGAGGAGGAAAGCTGCCTCCAAGTCGGCCGAGCCGACCTCTCGGGCAGGGAGCATCTCCGGCATGGTCAGCAACCAGGCGACGATCCAGAAACCCAGGATCCACCGCCCGCGCGCGCAACCGGCGCGCCCCGTCGTGCGCACCCTGCTCACGTTCGATCCAGGGTGATGCGGGACGGAAAATCCTCCGCGGTAAGGGAGTGGCGCGACTCGCGCTCGAAGCGGATCCGGGCTGGAACGATCTTTCCGCAGGAAGCCGTACCGACGGCGAGCTTCCATCGGGCAGAGCCGTCCATCGCTTCCTCCGAGATGGCCAGCGGCCATGGCTCGACACTGAACGTGGCCCTGCTCGGATCGCCGCCGAGCCGCACCCACGATAATCCCCGTCCGACGTCTCCGGTGCGCACCGGATGCCCCACGTCAGTTCGTGTCTCGAGCCACCATACAGGGTTCCGCGGAAACGTTCTACATCCGCCATACTCCGTTGCCACTCCTGACGATGGCCAGCATCCCCCCTTCCGGCCATCACGGCTCATTCGGCGCGCAGGACCGGCTCCTGACTGTCCAAAGGATAGATCCCGAGGACGCGCGCGGCGGCCACGTCCACGACCAGCTCTTCCTCGTCGGGCGTCTTCTGCAACCAATTGCGCCCTCGTTGTTCCGCGCTGGAAAACGTTCCATCGGGCAGCACGGTCAAGTCGAGGTACAGGACGTCCTGCGCGTTGCGCCCGAGGCGGACTCCCACGATGGCATGTCCAGGACCGAGGATGAGCAACGGCTGCATGCCCAGGTTTTCCATCGCCGAGGCGAACACCACGGAGACATCCATGCAATTGGCGACGTTCAACCGCAGCGTCTCGCTCGGAAGCCGCACCCGCTGCGCCTCACCCACGTAACTGCCCATCACGAACAAACTGTTCACATAGCTGATTCCGGAGTTGCGCATCGCCTGGAACACGGCCTTGGCTTGATCGACCACATGACGAGCGATCGCGGCCGAGTCCCCCGTGGCGCCGCTGTATCCGGCCATGCGGCCTCGCCGCGCGAACTCCCGCGCTTCCGAGACGAGTTGCAGCACGCTCGGATCGTGCGGCGTCACCCAACGCGCGGCGACTTGCGCATTGGAGAACTTTTGTCCCCAGTAGATCTCGGATCCGCCGTGAATCAGGACCGGCCGATTCTCCGCGAAGAGCACCGTTCCCTCCGGCCCGACCGCCTGTACGGTCAGAGTGGCGTGGCGGATCTCCTCGTTGCGGTAGGCGTCGGGCAACAGCTCCGGTTGGATCATGAGCTGGGCTCCGGAGCGCGCGCCGACCACGATGCTCTTCACCATGGGCCGGCTCCATCCGGGGACTTCCGCGGTGATGGTCTGCGCGGATGGTCGTGCTCCGGTGTTGGTCACGCGGAGAATCGCGAGCGGCCAGTAATCTGAAGCTCCACCGGCCGCCATCGCGGGGAACACCTCGCCGCGTCCGGGGAGATCCAATTGATAATCGAGCAGGAGCGGTGAGACGGTCAGCGGCCCGTCGTCGTACTCGGACTGCACCTGTTCGAGACGCGACAGCTGAGCCGTCAGTTCCTCCACGCGGTTCCGAAGCAGGACCTGGCTCCAGACGACGGCCACGAGCATTCCGGCCAGCAAGAAGCCGCCCAGCGCTTTCCAGGCCATGCGCCGGGGCTTACTGCGCCGCTCGATCGATTCGACTTCCACCGGCCGGGGCCGGAGTTCGGGTCTGCTCGCCATAGGAACACTCGCTTCGTTCCAGAACCCGTATTCCAGAAGGATGCCACGACACCCCGCCAATACTGATGGAACACCGGTCGCGCGAATGTGATCCGGCGCTCCGCTGCATCTCAATTCATTGGGAATACGGTGGTTAGAAGTCAGCGCGAGACACGTCGCTGACGCTGCTGGACGCTCATGTGAACGAGTGTGCGGGAAGTGGCGCCGGGGCCCATCGCTGCGCCCCGGCGCGGCGCGTAGCGGGCTCTAGTTCTGCGCGTAGGTCAGCTTCCGGTTCCAGACGGTCTTTTCCTCGGCCGGCTTGCCGTCGACTTCGACGTATGCCTTGGCCAGAGCGTTGACGGGACCTCCTGACTGCGGCGGCGCGAGCGTGAGATCGCGCCCTCGCGACCAGGTGACGCGACGCTCGTCGAGGTTTCCGAAGTAGTAGTCCACCTTGGCCGGATCGGGAGCGGTGTAGCCGTCAGCCGTCGTCAATCGGATCTTCTCTCCGTTGACTTCGTTGACCGTGAAATCGCCCACGAAGATGTCCGCCACGGCGACGTCGTGCGGCACCCATCCGATCTCGGGCGCCCAGAATTCGGGCCAGCAGTGATAGCTCTGATCCTTGTCCTGGCCGCCGAGCTCCGCCTTCAGGAACGATCCGTACACCATACGCGTGGGGATGCCGGACGCTCTCGCGAGCGAAGTCCAGAGCGAGTGGAAATCGGTGCAATTGCCGGTCTTGGTGGTGAGACAGTACTCCGCGCTGCCGACGGGCGAAGCTTTCTTGTTCTCCGGATCCTTCACCCAGTAGTCGATGTTGGCGAGCTCCCAGT
>CAMPIC010000437.1 GCA_946886185.1 uncultured bacterium | reverse complement strand
GCTTGTCCGCGATCGCCATGGAACCGTCTCCTCCCACGCAGAGAAGAGCATCCAATCCGAGACGGCGGAAGTTGCTCACCACTTCGTAGGAGCGATCCTGCGGAGTGGCTTCCCCGGGCAAGGGACAGGAGAATGGATCGTTGCGATTGGTGGTCCCGAGGATCGTCCCGCCCTGATGCGCGATCCCGCGGACTCGATCCCGGGTGAGCAGCTCGGTTTGCTCGGTATCGAGCAGACCCGCGTAGCCTCGCCGGATCCCGAGCACGTCCCAGCCGCGCCGATGGGCCGCGAGCGTGACCGCGCGAATGACGGCGTTGAGTCCGGGAGCATCCCCTCCGCCGGTGTTGATCGCGATCAGTTTGCTCATCTCGCCTGCCGGACGATCACCGCGGATAGTCCGACGTCAATCCATCCATCTCGGCCACGATCCCGATGACGTCCTCGACTCGGCTGCTGTATCCCCACTCGTTGTCGTACCAGGCGACGACCTTGACGAAGTTGCCGTCGATCACCTGGGTGAGGAGCGAATCGAAGATCGAGGAGTGGCAGTTGCCGACGATGTCGGTGGAGACGACCGGATCCTCGCAATACTGCAGGATGCCGCGCATCGGACCCTCCGCCTCGGCCCGCATCGCGGCGTTGACCTCGTCGCGGGTGACCGATCGTTTCAACGTCACGGTCAGGTCGACGATGCTCCCGTCCGGCACCGGCACCCGCAGCGCGATCCCGTCGAGCTTGCCTTCCAGCTCGGGAATGATCTTCCCCACGGTGCGCGCGGCTCCCGTCGACGTCGGCACGATGTTGATCGCGGCGTGCCGGGACCTGCGGAAGTCCTTGTGCGGCGAATCCACCAACCGCTGATCCGACGTGTAGGCGTGGACGGTGTTCATGAGACCGCGTTCGATCCCGAAGGTCCGGTGGAGGATGGCGGCGAGCGGCGCGACGCAGTTGGTGGTGCAGCTCGCATTGCTGATGATCCGCGCGTCTTTGGTGATGACATGATTGTTCACGCCGAGCACGACGGTGCTGGGAAGATCATCCTTGGTCGGCACGGTCACGATCACGCGCCGCGCGCCCGCGTCCAGATGCGCTTTCAGCTCGTTCACCTTCCGGAAGCGGCCGGTGCTCTCCACGACGTAGTCGATCCCCAGATCTTTCCAAGGGAGCTTGGACGGATCCGGTTCCGAGAGCACCTCGAACGGATCGCCGTCGACGATGATCCTGTTTCCTTGGAGCTCGACGGTTCCTTTGTACTCGTGATGCACGCTGTCAAAGCGGAACGCATACGCCAGATGGGCCGCCTCGGTGAGATCGTTGACCGCGACGACGTCGAAATGTTTGCGCAGCTTGGCAATCCGCGTGACGATGCGGCCGATGCGGCCGAATCCGTTGATGGCGATCCTCGGTACGGTCATCTGTCCTCCTCCGTGATTCGCGATGCTGCGTCATGATGGCACGGAACCCCGTTCTTCCAGGAGTCTAATCGCCGGGGGCTGACTGCGCATCGGCGCCGCCTCTTTCCCTCCAGACCAGGCCGAGAATGCCGAAATCCTGGATGTCCGGAAAGTCGCGCCGGATCTTGTTCTGCACCGCGATGGGCAGCTCCAGGACGAAGTCGTCCAGGATGACCGCGGTCACGTCCGGCTGGTCGAGCACGCGCAAGAGATCCGCCTCCATCTGCGCTGGATCGAGGAGACGTTGCACGTCCGCGTTGAGGAAGAAGTAGCGGTAGGCCGGCATCCTCGTGAGATAGAGGCCGGTCCAACAGTCGAACACCCGATCGCCAGGTTTGGTGACCGCCAGGACCTCACGCAAGATGTCGATCTCGATTCCCATCGGTTGGAAGCGCGCAAGCTTGAACGCGGGCGGGGCGAGCGCGGACACGAGCACGAGGAGCGTGGCGCCCCAGCCGAGGACCGGGCCGCCCCGAGAAGCTCGGAAGACGAGCGCGGCTGCGGCGATGGTGGCAAGGAGCGCGAGCTGCGGGAGAAAAGTGAGGTAGTACTGCCACAGAGGAGCGCGGATCAGGAAGAGCCCCACGAATCCGGTGACCCAGCTCGCGAGGAGAATGCACGCGCCTCGAGTCCGGACGTCTTGCGTGATATTCGCGCCTCGAGTCCGGGCGTCTTGCGTGGTATCCGCGCCTCGAGTTCGGGCGTCTTGCGTGGTATTCGCGCCCTGAGTCCGGACGGATTGCGAGGTTCCCGCTCTCCCGCTCCGCCACCACTGGCGCCCGACCAGGATCGCGCCCGCGCCTCCCGCCACCCACAGCGCCGGGTTTTGCCGCAGCGAATCACGGAGCAGCGAGATCCGCATGTGATCCACATCGTCGATCGTCATGCGCGCACTCGTGACCAACACGTCGCGGATGAAGCCGTCCAAAACCCCGAACGCAGCGAGCAGCGTCGCGGCGATGGCGCAGATCATGAGCGCTCCCAGAAGCGTCATGCTCGCCCGCCGCCACGCGGTGGAGAACGGTTTTCGCTCCGCGCAATCATTCCAGAGCAGCGCGACGAGAAAGGCTCCCGAGCCGGCAAAGATCACCTTCGGAGTCGAAAAACCGGCCAGGGCGAGCAGCGCGCCGCTCCAAAGGAACGTCCGCGGCCTGCCATCGCGCGTCAGCAGCATCAGCGAGAGCAGAAGGAACAGGCAGGCGGGCACGTCCGGCCGCACTTCCAACGCTTCGTTGAAGAAGTAGGTCGCGCTCAGGAGGAGGATCGGCGCGAGGAGAGCGCCGAACGCCCCGGCCAGGCGCCGTCCCAAATACGCGGTAACCGCGAGGCAGCCGAGAGTGAGCAGCAGCACGAGCCCCCTCGCTCTCAGGATGATCTCGATCGCGTCACCGGTGCTGCGCACGATCGGCTGGAGGAGGGTGTGCAGGATCGGCGGGTGGTTCTCGAAGAAGGTCCCGTAGATCGTCTCTCCCTGCGACATGAACCAGGATGCGTTGAGATGTTCGAGCTCATCGACGTCGAGGAAGCGCTCGAACGACATCCAGACCCGGAAACCGATCGCCCCGAGCAGGAGCACGGTGAGGAGCGGGATGACGCCCCGGGAAGCGGAGAACGCGATCTCGGCGACCGCCGGGGAAGGCGCGCCGGAATCCCGCTTTTCTTTGAACGCCGTGGTCACCTGGTCGCTCGCGCGCGCCGCAGCCGCATCGGATCCCGATCTCCTTCGTCGCCTCTTCCGGAACGGAGCGCCCATGATGCCATCGAAGGGCGCGGGGGTGAACCGCATCCGTAGAAATGCGATCTGGAATCGTGCACACTTCTCGGGTCCAATCGCCTGGGGCCGGCAGGAAATGGAGGTACGGCATGGACGCGAGAGATCGTCAGGTCGGATCGCTCGATCCGATCTTCGCTCCGCGATCGGTCGCGGTCATCGGAGCCTCGCAGCGCCGCGACTCCCTCGGCTACGCGCTCGTCCACAATCTCCTCATGAACGAGTTCGCCGGGACGATCTATCCGGTCAATCCCAGGACGGCGGTCATCCATTCGCTCCGGTGCTATCCGTCGGTCGGATCGATCCCCGATGCAGTCGACCTCGCGGTCATCCTGGTGCCGCGCGTGCTCGTGTCCGGCATCGTCGAGGAGTGTCTCGCGAAGGGAGTGCGCGGACTGGTCGTGATCACCGCGTGATTCCTGGAGGTCGGCGCGGAGGGTGCGGCCGCCGGCGTTGTAGGCGAGGCATTCCTCGGTGGTGATGGTGAAGCC
>CAMPIC010000436.1 GCA_946886185.1 uncultured bacterium | reverse complement strand
GGCTCTATCCGATAACTGTCCGGATGGCATCTCTGTCGGGTGGAAACGTGCGATTGGCGCCCGGGACCCCATTGATACCAGGCGCCAACCGGATTCGTGCTTGTCCTACCGGTGCAACTGCTTGATCGCTCCCCAGCTCCGCTTCACAACCGGTACCGGTCCCCCGGGCCCGACACAGAGTTCGGCTGTGAAGTATCCGCTCGGCGAACCCATGTAGCCAACGGCGCTGCTGAGGGCTGATCATTTTCGGACCGAGGAAGGAGGTCCGAGATGAGTCGAGGTCAGAGACGAGCTCTGGAAGATGTGACGAGGAATCGGTACTGGCGAGCCGAGGAGGCAGAGGTCGTGCTGGCCGCTCTCGAGGAGAGCGAGCTGTCAGTGGCCGCATTCTCACGCAAGCACGGTTTGAGCGCGGCCCGATTGGTCCGATGGCGGGACCGTCTGGGGCAGCACGCGCCCCGATCCGGCCGTTCGAGCCGACGATCTGCCAAAGCCGGTGTGGCACTTCGCTTCCATCCCGTACAGGTGGTGGACTCCGCACTCGTTTCCGTATCGCCACAGGAATCGGAACTGGAGCTGCTGCTCGCGGGGAATCGTCGGATCGTGATCCGGCGGGGTTTCGATGCGGAGCTGCTCGGGGAACTGGTTCGGGTGGTAGAAGGCTGGTCACGGTGCTGACGCTTCCGAACACGGTGCGCATCTACGTGGCTGCCGAGCCGGTGGATCTGCGCCGTGGCTTTGATGGATTGGCGGCGGCAACGCGGCAGATCATTCGTGAGGATCCGCTCAGTGGTGCGCTCTTCGTGTTTCTGAACCGCCGCGCGAACCGTCTCAAGATTTTGCTCTGGGAGCCGAGCGGCTATCTCTTGATCTACAAGCGTCTCGAGCGAGGATGCTTTCGCTTGCCGCGCCAGCCGGGTCCAGGGCTGCGTCACGTGGCGATGGAAGCGACGGATCTGGCCCTGATGATGGAAGGGATCGATCTGCGCGAAGCCCGCCGCAGGAAAAGATGGATTCCTGCGCAGAATGGAGTTGCACAAGTCTCTCGAGTGTGAAAGAAAGAGAGGCGTGAGTTCCAACCCCTCAGAGAAGACGTCGGCATCCTCGAGCAAGCTCCACGAGCTGCTGGAACCGGTCCGCGCACGACTCCGAGATCTGCTCCAGGAAGGCCGTCAGGAAGAGGCGATCGAGCTGGTCGTGCTTTGTCTGGCGCAGCTCCATCATCAGAACACGGAGCTGATGCTGAAGCTCGATCAGATCCAGCGCGAGCGCTTGGGCAAGCGCAGCGAGCAGATCAGTCCGAACCAACTGTCGTTGCTCATGGAGCTCTTGGGCGAGAGCAGCGAAGAGGAAGAGCGAGTCGATCGGGAAGCCACCGAAGCCGAAAACGAAACGCTCACCCAAGATCGCGCCGCCGCTGACGCCGAGAACGGAACCCCTCCCAAGCAGAAGCCTCGCCGCCGGCGCCCCTCCAAGGATCTACCCCGCGAAGTCATCGTGCACGAGCTGAGCGAAGAGCAACGCGTCTGCACAAGCTGCCACGACCCGATGCCGTCGATCGGAGCGGACATCATCGAGAAGGTGGAACTGATCCCGGCTCAGTTCGTGGTCCAGGAGCATCACCGACTGAAGTACGCCTGCGGACGGTGCAAGGACACGGTCAAGACCGCCCCGGGACCCGACCAGGCGATCGAAAAGGGCCTGCCCGGACCGGGTTTGCTCGCTCATGTGGTGGTGAGCAAATACGAGCAACATTTGCCGCTGACGCGTTTGGTGCAGATCTATGAACGGGGAGGCTTCGAGACCTCGGTTTCCACGCTTTGCGGCTGGGTGGCGGCGGTGACGGATCAAGTAAAGCCGATCGTGGATTTGATCTGGAAGCAACTGCTCAGCTCGACGGAGCTGCAGACCGACGCGAGCGGGCTCAAGGTGCTCGACCACGATGATCCAGCCGGGATCCGAAAAGGAACCATGTGGTGCTACGTGGGCGATCGCAAGCAGGTGGTCTTCAAATACGCCCCCGATGGCAGCGGCGAGCTCGGTCCGTGGAAGTATCTGGCTGGACGGGAAGGCTACGTTCAGGCGGATGGCGCCAACATCTTCGACCGGCTTTACAACGGCGGATACGCGCAGGCTTCCGAGGTGGGATGCTGGAGCCACGCCCGACGCAAGTACTACGACCTCATCGAGTCGGATCCGCGCGTGGCCTATCCGCTCCAACTCATTGGCCAGCTCTACCGAGTGGAGGATCTGGCGGACCGTCGCCAAGCCACTCTCGAAGAGCGGCTCGCGCTTCGCCGTGCTCGATCGCGGGGAATCACGGAGCGATACCGGCGCTGGCTGTCGCGCACGCTCGCCAAGGAGCCACCGGCCAGCGCTCTCGCCAAAGCCTGTTCCTACAGCGTGAACCAGTGGACGGCGTTGACTCGATTCCTCGAGGACGCGCGTCTACCGTTGGACACGAATCTCTGCGAGTCGCAGATCCGCAGTCTCGCGGTGGGGCGGCGCAACTATTTGTTCGCGGGTTCCGATGCGGGGGCCGAACGAGCTGCCATCCTGTACAGCTTGCTTCGAACCTGCGCGCTCCACGGGGTGGACGCCTTCGCTTACCTCAAGGATGTTCTCGAGAAGATCGCCGCAGGATGGTCTCAGCTGCGTCTCGACGAGCTGCTTCCCGAAAACTGGTCGCCGACCGAACCGGCGAATGCCGACGCCTCACCCGAACTCGCCCAGGCCGCCGTCTAACACGCCTTCATCCCCGTCTCAAACAACCGTTCCAAATGACACCTTCGCCGAGATGGGTTCGCCGAGCGGATACTGATCAGGTGACATCAGGATCGTAGTCTCGTTCGAAGGAGCCGTGGCGTGTAGCACAAATGAGTCCGCCGGATGTCCAGGTGTAAGGAACGCTTCTCCGGAGACGGACATGCGATAGGGGGTCGACGGAAGGAGATGCACCGACCATGGAGATCGTCCCCCCGCGAACCCGCCGGAGGTGAAGTCCATGCAGTCCGCGATCGCGTCCACATAGATTGGCTGGATAGAGTGGACCCAGGCACCGTTCGAGATGGTGCCGTCGTTTCCGTTGCCGGATTCATCGCCCGCGGCGTTGCCGGCAGCCTCATCGAGCATCCAGACCCCGAGTGTGTGCTCATCAGCTCGAAGAGAGTGTGGAGGAACGAAGTCGGACGAGTATCTGCAGATGTCCGACAGCCGGACCTCAGCGATCAGCCCGTCCCAGAAGTAAGCATCGTGAGAGTATCGAGAACCTATGACGAAGGTTCCCAAACCGACGATGTGGGTCTCGGGAATCGAGGTCGTCCCGACGTGGACGCCATTTAGGAAGACCCGGATGGCGCTCTCTCCGTCCCAAGTACCTGCGATATGGTAGTAGGCGTTCAGATCGACTTGGTCCGGCCCAATCACGTGGACGTCCGCATTCTCCTCGGTCGCGACGGCGAACGCGGGTCTACCCTCGATGAGGAGCAGCCCGTATCCCCTTCCGAACCCGACGTCGTCTCTTTTGTCGACGATCGCATCGTTCGGAAAATCGTCCTCCGAGTGACCTGGATACTGATAGTCGCGGGCCAGCACCCAGGCTTCGAGCGTAAACGGTCCCAAAGTATTCAGGATCGGGGAGTGAGGCACGTCGACATAGGTACTGGCCCCATTAAGGTCGAGCGCGTAGCGGGGAGGAGCTTCCCACCCAGCTTCGGC
>CAMPIC010000435.1 GCA_946886185.1 uncultured bacterium | reverse complement strand
CGTGATAGGCATCCTGGATCAGGGTCGCGCCCATGATTCCATCGAGGAATGCAGGAGCCTGGTTCTCGAGCATGAACGCCGTGTTGTCGCCGTTCACGATCATGCCCTGGCGAGTGATGTTTCCCCCGCAGCTGACGGTGTTGAGCCAATCCGAAAACATCGCGAAGTCAGCGGGTCGCATCGGAGAAAGCCCGGTCCCCGTATTGAGCACGATGCCGCGATATCCCAAGAGCTGAGGCAAGGGAGCGCCGTTGTTGGACGGAGGGATCCCCCGCGCCAGAGTTCCGGCCCAACTGGAAGTCGCGTCTTGGTAGTCATAGCGATCGTGCTCGAGACCGAGCTCGTTGAATGCCGCTTCGATGAAGGTCTCGGCCCCCGTGGTCGCGTCCACATAGAGGAGGCATGGATACTTGAACTGACCCCCGTCGAGACGCCAGCTCGGCAGGATCTCGAACTCGAAGAAGAATCCACCCGAGGTATCCGGGAGGAGATAGTTCTCGTCGCGGGTGCCGGCATAGTTCGCCGTGACGAAGTAGTCGATGGCGGTTCCCGCCACCAGCACGTCGTCGCGGATGATCTCGTTGCCGTCGGTCAGCTCTCCACCCTCGCCCGGATAGAGGTTGTCTTCCCGGCAGAAGGACTGGAATTGGTTGCGGAACGCGACTCCGTTCGCCGCCTGGACCGAGTCCATCCATACGTAGGCGAAACCGGTGGTCGGGTTCGGGTTGCCGTTGACGGCGTCGACGTCCGCCTTCCAGTCGTTGTACCGGGCCGGCTTGGTCCCCGGCCCCTCGCGGCGCACTTGGAACCAGAGGCGGGTCTCCCACATGCTCGACGTGGTCGACGTGGGTCCGGTGACGTAGAGCGAGTCCCCGAGAATGATCGGTTGCTCATCGCCCGGCACGCCCCCGTAGCTGATGTCCGCCCGGCCGAGGCCGTTCGGGTTCAGAACCAGGGTTTGGGCGAATCCGTCCTGATAGCGCGTGGTGGTCGCGCTCGGAGCGAACGTCACCGTCGGCGCCGCCGGAACCTTCGTTCCCCGGAGCTGAACGTTGTCGATGATCGGGCTGAAATTCGTCTCGAAGGTGCAGTCGGTGATCCCGAACGCATCGCAGGAAACGTAGAGCTCGTAAATGAACCGGATCTGCTCCGCGCTCTGCGGGACTCCGTTCGAAGTCGCGACATTGAACAACTCCGCGCAGTCAGGGCCAGGATTGTAAAAGAAGTTGTTCTGCCCCACTCGGCCGGACCAACCCACTTCACCCGTGACCGCGCACTCCGACGGGAAGTAGTCCCAACCGGGGCGATAGAACGCTCCGTTCGCGCGCGGCATCTCCGAGTATTGATCCCATTCGGCGCGAACCTGGAGCTGCGTCGGAAACGCGGGGAGATTCGATCTCATGTCGAAAAGGTCGGTAGGATTGGAGCGGACCAGTTCGTGCTGGCCGGACGGGTGCCGCTGATCGTCGTCGTGGAACTCGAGAACGTTTCCGACGAGCTCGCAACCGCACGGATCGAGGATCTGATAGTCCGCGACGTTGCCGACACCCATGTAGGAGCCGAAGCCTGAGCAGGCCTGGAAGGTCCAGCCATCCGCGCTTGCCTCGAACGTGTAGTTCGCGCTCGCGCCGCCGGCCATCACGACGTTGTCGGCGCCGAATGGACCGTACTCCGTTCCATAGAATCCATCTTCATCCGACCAGCCGCCGTCCCCCACCATCTCGAACACGAGCTGGAACTGCGTCGCGCCTTCCAGCGCGCCCAGGGTGATCTGCCCGACGTAGTCGACGCCGGGAGGCGGAAGGAGCGGATCGGCGTTGAGACCGATTTTTCCGGTGAGGCCGCCGAATGGATTGAGTGTCGTCTCGGTTCCGCTCGGCAAACGGCGGAGCACGATCCTCGTGTAGTCGAAGTCGGCTTCGGTGTCGTTGAAGTACTTGAAGTTCAGCGTGACGTTGTTCGAGCTGGTCAGGGAGATGACCGGAGAAATCCCGCGCTGGCACCAGCTATTGCCGTATCCGAGACCACCCACCCAGCACAGGTCGTCCGCCTCGTCCTCGAAGGCGCCGATCCAGAGCGCGCCGGTGGTTCCGAACCGCGGCGCCGTGGCCGGGTTGCCGTGGCCGTCCCAGATCACTTCGGTGATTCGGCGGCCGAACGCCTGCGACTGCACGGTGACGTCCGTCGAGTACCACCCCATCAACGGATCGTCCTCTTCCGGATTGTCCCAGTCCCACACGTCCCCGAGGATCGAAAAGCCGTCGGCGCCGAGGTCGCCGTAGTTCACTGTGTCCGCACCCCCGCCCGCGCCGCGAGCAAAGCTCCCGCTCGCGATTCTTTCCTGGCTTTGAGTCGCGGCCTCGTCCAGGTTCAGATGCAGAATCTCTTCGGTGCCCTTCGCGGAGACGACCGTCGCCGATCCAAACAGAGCCACCGCGATACTCAGGATTCGTTTCATTCGGGCCTCCCACAGGTTGTCGATGAAGCTCGCGTGCAGGATGCCCGGCTACCTTTGCCTGCGCCCGATCTCCGTGTAGCCTCGCTTCGAAGCTTGCCGGAGACTCGAACTCCTGAAGAAGATGGGCGGATTCCGGCGCGAGCGAACGTATTCGACAGAACAGCCAGAGCGGGAGGGGGGATTTGGACCACTCGAGTCGGCGTAACTCGAGCGCAGAGAGGTTAGCATCCCCGAGAGGCAGCGTCCACGACTTTCACACCACAATCTCGAGATGGAGCTGGACGCGGCGCAGGATCCTGATGCGACGGCTCGACGACCAAGTCTCTCGAGGATGGTGACGGCTTCGTCTCCAGGACGTGCGACGCCTCTTCCCGAGGCTGGGACGAGTCGATCGAGGAGCAAGATGAACGCGAAGACCGGTAACACAACGATCGCCGACACAATGGAGCCTGGCGGCTCGGTCCAAGGGAAATGCCCCATCTGCGGGCCCGGAATTCTCGTAGCGCAACCGTTCCGCTATCTCTTTCACGCGCGATATCTATATGGAGTGTCCTGTCCCTCCTGCTCGCTCACCTTCGTCCATCCGCAGCCGAGCGCCGAAGAGATTGCGGGGATGTACCAGGAGGAGTACTTCAGGGAAAACTCCGAAGAAGTTGGCGCGCACGGACCGCGCGCCTACATGGAGATGGCGGAAGAGTCCGCCGAGGAGCGCAAGGGCTCGGCGCGCCGACTCGATCGCGCTCTCCTGCGGGATCGCACCGAGCGTGGCCGCCTCCTCGAAATCGGCTGCGGACCCGGCTTTCTGCTCGCGGAGATGCGCGCGCTCGGCTGGACGGTGCAGGGGCTCGAGCTCTCCCCCTTCGCCGCTGGATATGCGCGAGACACGCTCGGACTCGACGTGACCGAAGGCGCGGTGGAAGCGGGAGTGTTCCCGCGCGACAGCTTCGACGCCGTGTTCATGGGAGACGTCCTGGAGCATCTTCCGGCGCCGCTTGCGTCCCTTCGCGCGGTGCACACCTGGCTGCGGGCGGGAAGCGTGGCCGCGATCGCGGTCCCATCGACGCTCAACCTCGCATCGGCCCGTTTGGGGATGGCGCTCTATCGCGCTACGGGACGATGCAAGACGTTACGCATCCCCCCCTATCACCTCTTCGAGTACACGCCCCAGACGTTGCGCGCGATGGTGACGAGCGCTGGGTTCGAGGTGGCCTCGCTGGAGCAGTCGGCGGTTCCGATCAGGAAGATGGGACTGAGGGGCTCACCGTTGG
>CAMPIC010000434.1 GCA_946886185.1 uncultured bacterium | reverse complement strand
TCGCACTACTACAACATCTTCACGAACGTCTCTCCTAACATCTCCCAACTCGATTTCATGGTCTGGCAGGGTGGTGCCGCGCCGGGCAACGAGATCGGTCGCGCTTCCATCGCTCCGAACTGGGGTGCGGGTGACCACACGGTCGCCATTTCCGGTGTGTATGTGGGTTCCAATCAGTTCTACTTCGGTCAGAACCAGAACCAGACCAACGTCGGCATGCGGTGGGGTCTGGACACCAGCAGCGGGAGCGCCGGAACCTCGTTCATTCGCGCTCCGACGTGCGGCGCGGGCGTTTTCACGCTCGTCGACAACCTCGGATTCCCGGGCAACTGGGTCCTGTCCGTATCGACAGAACGGGAGTCGCCCATCGAGCTGAAAAGCTGGGGCAGTCTGAAGAACCGGTATCAGGAAGAGTAAAACGGAACTTCATGGAGTGGGCTGCTATACGGAATTCCTCATCCGAAGCGGCCCAGCAAACGTCCTTTGATGGCTTGGGCGAAACGGCTCGGCGCTTCCGGATGTCGCGCCAGGAACATGAGCGGCTCGAACACCTCGAGCTCCATTAGTAGGAAGCGGCCGTCCTGGACCACGCCATCGACGCGCGCGTACACCGGTAGCGACGGAGCCGCCAGAACACAGGCGCGGGCCTGATCGATCAGCGAGGGGCTGACCTCGACGTTCTCGTTCGTGCCGCCGAATTGGAACTGCACCCGGTAGTCGCCAGCTCTGGGACGCTTGCATACGGCGTGGCTGTAGATGCCGTCGAAGAAAAGCAAGGAGAGCTCGCCGCCGGTGAGGATCTCCGGTAAGAACGGCTGTACCAGAAGTCCGCGATCGGAGAGCGTGCGCTCCATCTCGCCCACGTACTGGTCCGCCTCATCGATCGAGAAGCGATACGTGCGATAGGCGCCGCCGGAAACGGTCGGTTTGACCACGATCTCGTTCCAGCCTCGGGCACGGGCGAGCGAAGCCACATCGGGCCGGTCGCCGCGCGCAATGTGGATCGTCGGAACGAGCGGAACTCCGGCTGCTTCGAGATCCTGGAGGTAGCGCTTGTCGTAGTTCCAATCGAGGATATCGCCGGAGTTGCACATCAGCACGCCGCTCGCGATGCGCGCGTCCAGCCAGGCCCGAAACTCTTCGTTTCGCTCGAAGTAGTCCCACGGCGAACGGATCACCAAAGCATCGAACGAAGCCCAGTCGATCGCTCCGTCGCTCCATACCGTCGGCGTGGATCGGATCCCGAGCTCGTCCAGTGCTGGACCGAGCAGGAGATCGTCCTCGTAGAGTGAGGCGAAGGCATCGCAGGTGACGAGGGCAACGTGGAACTCGGCTCGGTCCATGGAGACTGCTTCCTCTTTTCTGTGGGGCCCCGCGCGGCATTCACGAGTCCCCACTTTATCAAGTGACGGGGACGCCGTCAGCGCGTGGATTCGAGCAGCGTCTGACCTGCCTGGATCAGAACTCGAAGACCGTGAATCCCTGCGACTCCTGCTCCCAGACTGGGCCGAGGTGACGCAAGTTCTCGCGATAGGCGTCGTATGCCGGAGGGCCGAGCAATTCGGGAGGGATCCTGCCGGACGTACCGACCGACTGATGTTCCGGGGATGCCGGCACGACGATCCACCGGATCGAGTACCGATGCAGGAACGTGCTGGCGAGCTCCTGCAGCGACTGGCGCTCGCTCTCGTTTAGCCCGGCCACGAATCCGGGTCGCGCGAAGCCGAGTGCGAAGATCTCCCAAACACGATCACGGAGCACTTCCTCGGCTCCATCGTGCAGGGGAATCGAGGTGCTCACGTCGTCCGCCAGTCTCTGCTCGTGTACGGTCTGATAGAGAAGATTGTCGCGCGAAGATAGGCCGGGGACGTGCAGCAGCGTCGCTGGCTCACGACCCTCCGCACGAGCCCGAACCTCTCGGTAGATCCTCGGGACCTCCACAACCTCCATCGTCATCGGTGCAGCGAGCGAGGTGAAGAGCACGCCAATTCCCAGAAGAACCTCGCGGCGGTGGGGCGCGCCCGGCGAAATCGCGAGCGCGGCATGCGTTTCGACATTCGAAACGGCATCCCGGTTGACATTCGGCGCTACATCGGACGCACCATCCTTCGCCGTCCTTCGTCGTTGCGCACGCAGCCATCCCGTCCAACCGGATGCCACGGCGATCGCGAGACAGAGCTGCGCCATCGCGAAGTAGCGAATCGGTGTGCGCGTTCCTCCCAGAAGCGGCACGTGAGTGAGAAGTGCTTGCGGAAGCGGGATCGACAGACTCTGCCCATGCACATGGAGCACCGGCCCAAGCGCAAGCAGTCCAAAGAAGAGGGCGCCGAGCATCCAACGCCGTCCGTTTCCCGCACGGATCGACCAACGCAACGTGAGAAGGAAGAGAATCACCGAAAGGATCCCGAAGTGCGTCCCGAACCCGGCATCGCGGAGGTGGAATCCTGCGGTGATGCCTTCGGTCAGGTCTCCCCACAGAGGGTGCCGCGGGTTGGGAAGCACCAGATCGAAAAGATCGGCGGAGAAGTGCTCACCCAGTCGGGGATCGAACTCGATCCCGCCCGCGGACACTCTTTGCATGACGCGCCATGCGAGCGGCGCAGAGGCGGAGACAGCGAACAGAATGAGTGCGGCAGCAACCCAGCGCGGCAGGTTGCGGTGGTTGTGGCGAGAAGCCTTGTCGGGCCGAGCATTGAGTGTCGATGTCGGCGAACGCGAGGGGCTCAGATTGTTAGTGCCGGCGTCCACTTCGCGAGCCGCGGGTCCGATACGAGTCGGCACGATCCGCGAAAGCGCGATCCAGGCGCAGGCCAGCAGCGCCTGTGCCGTGTACTCGAGCGACGCGTGCGCGAGCAGCCATCCCGCCCCCAACACCGCGAGCAACCCGAGCGCTCTCGGTTGCCGAATCCAGGCCACGAAAGCCCAAACGAAGAGCACGAGGAACTCGGTCGCGATCACGTGCAAGCGGACCGTGTTCGCGAACCGGAAGGCGCAGAATGCGAAGATCACTCCCGCGATTAAGGAAGCGCCGCGGTGCCCGGTCTCATGCAGCGCGAGGCGATAGGTGAAGTACCCGCTGAGTGTGAAGGAGACGAGCAGGATCAGATTGTAGATCCCGAAAATCCCGGGCGGACCGGATTGCGCGAAGACCATTTGGAAAGGCAGCGTTAGCACTCCATATGTGACTGAGTGTGTGTGCAACGCCAGACTCGTCCCGCTCGGCCAGTAGAGGAATGAGGTGACCAACGGATCGGACCCGTGCGTGAGCGCGTAGCGCGTCCACCAGAGGTTCCACACTCCGATGAACGCGTCCGGGCCGGCTCCCGCATCGAGCATCATCCGGTCGAGGTTCCACGAGATCGGCGCGGTCATTCCGACCGAGAGGAACGCGAAGCCGAGGAGGGTGGAGCCAGAGAACCCGGTTGGAAAGCCAATCCAGCGCGGCCCAACGAGCAGCACGCCCCCCGCCACGATCGCGGCGATCAGCACGATCCAATCCGTCAACGCTCCTCCCTCCGATACCCGTGCGCGAGCTACCGCGAGCGCCCTTCCAACTCCCCCAAGGCGTGGCACTCGAGCCATGCCGGAGCGTCGGTGCTTCGACTCCACCTACGCGGTCGCGAGCATCTCCTGGCCGCATCGAAGCATACGCTTCCGACGTTCCCTCGGTAGCCGCTCCTACGACCCCCGGTAGACGTCGGTCCGCCGTTACTGGATCTGGGTGACAGTGGCGGACTGGATC
>CAMPIC010000433.1 GCA_946886185.1 uncultured bacterium | reverse complement strand
CGGCGGATCCGGTCACCGGCGAGTTCGACTTCCAGGGGTATCGGATCTTCCGCTCCACCGATCCGTTCTTCCTGGATCCGAGGATCATCACGACCGGCACCGGCTCGGGGACGATCGGAAATGGAAAACCGATCGCGCAGTTCGATCTGGTGGACGGCCGGCGCGGATTTTCGAATCAGGTGGTGGAGGGAGTCGCTTTCTACCTGGGCGAGGACACCGGGATCACCCATAGCTGGGTCGACACTACGGTCACCAACGGCCAGCAGTATTACTACGGCGTCGCGGCCTACGATCACGGATCGGACGAGGTCGGATTCTATCCTTCGGAGAACTCGCTCGCGGTTTCTCGAACGCTCCGCGGCGGCATCGTATTTCCGGTCAACGCGGTCGAGGCGCGCCCCAACCCGCGCGCGCTCGGATACGTGCCTGGCAGCGCGACCGGAATCGAGCACGTTCGAGGAAACGGCACTGGAACGATCGAGATGGAGGTCGTGACCGCGGATCTCCTGCCTGACGACCACCTCTTCGAGGTCCGGTTCGGCGCGCCGGGGCCGTCGTCGATTCGCGCCACCACCTACTCCTTGCTCGACGCCACCAGCGCCGACACGCTTTTCGAGTTCGGGCGGGATCTCGAGGGAGAGGGGACCGGGCCGGTGGGCGCGGGAATTCTGCCGATTCTCTCCACTCCCTCGGAAGTGCAGTTGGACGAAGAAGCGACGGGATTCGTTCCTACCAGTCCGACCAACGCCCGGCTCGACGTCGCGTACCAGCCGGTGGTCTCGAAGGATCTACGCCGGCCCGGCTATCCGGAAGATCTCACCCTCGAGTTCTTCGATCAGGTCGCGGATACCGGCCTCGCGATCTTTCCGATCCGGGCCAATCCCGCCAAATTCACCGTCACCGCGCACGGCGCCGCGGGAGACCATCGGCTCGACTTTCGCTTTCAGGATCGAGATGCCGACGGCACCCTGAGCCGCGTCGACGAGTTCATCGACATCGTGACCTATCTGGAGGAGTCGCCGGAGGTGCCACGGATCACCTGGCGGGCTGTTCTCGACACCGTGGGGCAATCGGAGCGCGGACCGCTCATCCCTCCGGCGGCGGGAGATCGCTTCGAGATCAAGCTCATCGTGCCGTTCGGAGCGGAGGACGTGTTCGCCTTCCGCACCACCGGCTCGCGCGTGGAAGACGATCTCGCGGCGTCGCAGTTCGATGAGTCGAAGCCGTACGTCGTTCCGAATCCCTATGTCGGCTCCGCGAGCTTCGAGCCGGAGCGGTTCGCCATCTCGGGTCGAGGGGAACGGCGGATCGAGTTTCGCGGCATTCCACAGAGCTGTACGATTCGGGTCTACACGGTCCGGGGAAGGCTCGTCCAGACCTTGCATCACGATGGCTCGACCACCGGCTATCTGGCGTGGGATCTGCGCACCAAAGACAATCTCGATGTCGCGCCCGGGCTTTACGTCTATCACGTGGACGGCGGCGAGGCCGGGACCACCGTGGGCAAGTTCGCGGTGATCAAATGAGGACCGGCGTGAGAGCATGGTTCATCGCGATCCTCGTGTGCGCCGTTTGGGTCGGCGCGCCCGGCAATGCTGCCGCGCAGAGCAAGACGGGAACGACGATCGGACAGTTCCTGCAGATCGAGCCGAGCGCCCGGCAGGCGGGGATGGGGAACGCCGGCGTTGCTCTCTCCGACGAGATCGGCGCACTTTTCTACAATCCAGGAGCGGCCGGAATGCTTCCGGCGTACTCTCTCCAGCTCACGCATAGCGAGTGGTTCGCCGGAATCGACTTCGACTATTTCGCGGTCGCGCTTCCTTTGGAAGGGATCGGCACTCTTTTCGGATCGGTAACCGCTCTCAGCTCCGGCGACATCGATGTGCGGACCGTAAGCCAACCGTTGGGCACGGGCGAGCGGTACTCGGTCACCGACGTGGCCGCCTCGCTCGGGTACGGGCGGCAGATCACCGATCGCTTCTCGGCCGGTGGCCGCATCACCTACGTGAGTGAAACGATCTGGCACACCAGCAGCAACCAGATCGCGCTGGATATCGGGACGGTCTATCGCGTTCCATTGAGCGGACTCGCTCTCGGGACGAGCCTCTCCAATCTGAGCACCCGTTCCCGATTCACAGGCCGCGATCTCGCGCTCCAGTACGATTCCGATCCCGATACCCACGGCGACAACAGCGCGCTGCCCGCGCAGCAGGTGACGGGCGATTTCTCTCTTCCGCTGCTCTTCCGGGTCGGGATCGCCTATCCATTCGGGATCGGCTCGCGAAGCCGGGCGATCCTCGCGGCCGATGCGCATCATCCGAGCGACGACGGCGAGAGCCTCAGTCTCGGGGGAGAGTGGGTATGGTCGGAAACGCTCGCGCTGCGTCTTGGCTACCAGGAGCTGTTCCAGGAAGATGCGGAGATGGGGCTCACGGCCGGCCTCGGGCTGAACACACGCCTCGTGGGCCAGGGATTCCGGTTCGACTATGCATGGGCCAGTCACGAACATCTGGACGAAGTACACCGCTTCACAGTCGTATTGGCGTTCTGAGAAGCAATGACGAAAGAAGAACTCATGCGCGCAACGACAATAGTACTGGTGGGGGCGAGCCTCCTGTTGGGCGCGCTCCCCGAGGACGCGCGTGCGATTCCGCCGGAAGTGCTGCTCGAGGAGCTTCAGCACCGCGGGTTCGACTACTTCTGGAACGAGGCGAATCCGGCAAACGGCTTGATCAAGGATCGAAGCACGCCCGGTTCTCCCGCGAGCATCGCCTCGACCGGTTTCGGTCTTTCCGCGATCTGCATCGCGATCGATCGAGGCTGGGTAAGCCGCCAGGCCGGGGGGGAGCGGATCCGAACGACCCTGCGCACCTTCTGGAACGGGCCGCAGGGATCCGGCGCGAGCGGAACGATCGGATACAAGGGACTGTTCTATCATTTCCTCGACATGAACACCGCCGTCCGCACCTGGGATTGCGAGCTTTCGACGATCGACACGGCGCTCCTCTTCGCGGGCATCCTCGATGCGAGGCAGTACTTCACGCTCGATGATCCGCTCGACAACGAGATCCGCTCGCTCGCGGACGCTCTCTATCAGCGCGCCGACTGGAACTGGGCGCGGGACGGTCAGTCCGGCATCCGCATGGGGTGGAAACCGGTGACCGGTTTCAGCGGCTTCGGTCTCTGGCGGGGCTACAACGAGGCGATGATCCTCTACGTGCTCGCTCTCGGATCGCCCACCTTCCCGATTCCGGATGTGGGATGGGACTACTGGACGAGCGGCTATCAGTGGTCCACGCAATACGGCTACTCCTACGTGATCTTCCCCCCGCTCTTCGGTCATCAGTACAGCCATTGCTGGATCGACTTCCGGTTCATCCAGGATGAGTACATGCTCTCGCGCGACATCACCTATTTCGAGAACTCGCGCCGCGCGACCCTGGCGGCGCGCGCCTATTGCATTGCCAATCCGTTCGGTCACATCGGCTACGGCGAGAACAACTGGGGCCTCACCGCGAGCGATGATCCGGACGGGTATCTGGCGCACGGCGCGCCTCCGCCCCAGAACGACAACGGAACGATCACGCCGACCGCGGCCGCGTCCTCGATCCCCTTCGCTCCTGAAGTGGTGATCCCCGCGCTCCAGCACATGTACGACACCTACGGAACGCAGCTCTGGGGAGTTTATGTGTTCAATGATGCCTTCAATTTGAACCGCTGCTGGTTCGCGACTGATTTCATCGGCATCGACC
>CAMPIC010000432.1 GCA_946886185.1 uncultured bacterium | reverse complement strand
GCTGCAGCCTCCCAGCCCCGCTCGTCTCTGGGGACAGCGCTCCTTCCTGCGCCGAGCCGCGCGTGCCCGCGTCAAGTCGGTCGGACGCGCGCCGGTGCAAGAAGCGACCGAGCCGGACTTGTCGCGGATGCCGATCCTGCACTCATGGCCGCTCGATGGAGGACCGTTCGTGACCTGGCCGATGGTCGCGACCCGCCATCCGGAAACGGGCGGGCGCAACCTCGGCACCTATCGGATGCACGTGTTCGACGCCAAGACGACCGGGATGCACATGCAGATCCAGAAAGGCGGCGGATTCCACTACCACGTCGCGGAGGCGCGCGGCTCGTCGCTCCCGGTCTGCGTCATTTTGGGCGGCGACCCGGTCTTGATGCTCGCTTCGATCGCTCCGCTTCCGGAGAACATCGACGAGCTCGCCTTCGCGGCCTACTTGCGCGGCGAGCCGCTCCCTCTGGCGCGAGCCCGCACCGTGCCGCTCGAGGTTCCCGCGATGGCGGAGTTCGTTCTCGAAGGCGAAGTGCCTCCGAAAGAGCGCCGCATGGAAGGGCCGTTCGGAGATCACTTCGGACACTATTCCCACGCGGCCGAGTTTCCGGTGTTCCACATCAAGGCAGTGACGCGCCGGCGGGACGCGATCTATCCGGCCTCGGTAGTGGGGCAGCCTCCTCAGGAGGATCGGGCGATCGGTGATGCGCTCCAGGAGATGATGGCTCCGCTCGCGCGCATGATGCATCCCGAAGTGCGCGATCTCTGGGCGTTCTACGAAGCGGGATTCCATAACCTGCTCGCCATCTCGGTGCGGGAGCGATACGAGAAGGAAGCGATGAAGGCGGCGTTCGGGCTGCTCGGAACCGGACAAGTCTCGCTCAGCAAAGTGGTGGTGACGGTCGGTCCCGACGTCGATTGTCGCGACGCCGAAGCGGTTTTCCGCGAGATCGGGCGGCACTTCCGACCCGAAGAGGATTTCACGCTCCTGTCCCGCACCGCCATGGACACGCTCGACTTCACGTCGTTCGTGATGAATCTCGGGAGCAAGATGATCCTCGACGCCACTCCCAAGCGCCGTCGCGAACCGCGTCCACCCTTCGACGCACGCAAGCTCCCCGACTTCGTCTCATCCGAGCCGCGCGTGGTCCGGCAGTACTTCTTCGCGGAGTGCTGTCTGATCCTTCAGCTCGAAGGAACGACTCCCGGCCGGCCGTTCCTGGAGCGTCTCATCGCTCACCCGGCTCTCGCGGAACTGCCGATGCTGGTGATGGTGAGCGGCGATGTTCGCCTCGATGATCCGTGTCATCGCATTTGGGGCATCCTCACGCGCTTCGACGCGGCGCGCGACGTGGCCTTTTCCGATGTGAAGCTAGCCGGCGCCTGCCCGGTGTATCGCGGCACGCTCGGCATCGATGCGACCTGGAAGGAAGGGTATCCCGCGCCTGTCCAGTGCGACGACGCGACCGGCGCGCAAGTCAGCGCGCGCTGGAGCGAGTACGGCCTCGATCGGTGGCGGGAACGATGAGCGTGGACTCCGCCGACCCGTCCGGCAGCAGCGGCCAGTAGCTCTCCGCGACCGGCGCAGAGACTCCCGGTGGAAAGAGCGGAGCTTCTTCTCCCGGCAATTGCACCGCGACCAGCACCGGCACCGGCAAGAGCGCGCGGAACTCGACGCGGGCTCGATTCTCCTCGATCACTCCGGTATGGCGCGCGATGAGCGTGGAATTCCAATAGAGACCAACTTCGACGGTGTCCCCCTCCATGGCCGGGGGCGCTTCCACGTGCAAACGGCCCGAGGCGAGCCGCAAATCGAGCCGATGGTCTCCGGTGGTTTCGAAAGACACCCGCGTCAATTGCAACGATTCGCCCTGCGCGGGCGGGGCCACTGAGCAGCGAACGTCGTAGGAGCCGGGATCGACCTGCAGGCGAAACGTTCCGGTCGTGGCGGTCGTCGTGACGAAAGCGGTCGTTCCGTCATCGAGAGTCACCGTGACCGCGGGTACCGGCCCTTCGCCGTCCGTCACGGTGCCGGAGATGTTCGCGGTCGTGATGGGAGGAGGCTGCACGATCGGAGGCCCCGAATCGGAGGAGCAACCGGCCGCCGCGAGCAGGAGGCCGGTGATACACGGGGTCCATGCGATCGGCCCGCAGCACGACCTCCGCCAGGCGATCCGTGCGATGGGTCCGCCGCGGGAACTCCGTGCATTCCAGGCGATGCGTGCGATCGGGCCGCAGCACGAACTTGCGCTTCGGAGCGCGGCTCGAAGTTGCTGTCCACGCCGCGAATTTCGGCAGCTGACCATCGGTGTCAGTCCCAAATTGTCCGGATCATCGTGGCCATCCGTTTCATCGAGGGCACAGTTGAGGAGATCCTTGCCTGCATTGGGCAGTCTACACCTCCGTCGGACTGTGCCCTCCCCCCCTCGTCCGGGGTCGGGATCGCGTCGCTCGACAGGTCCCGCCAGCCTGGGTAGACTGCGGTTCTTGGAGGCCCCGCTGTCGCGGCTCGATGGAAAGAGATCGAACCACGCTGGCGGGGAACGACCGCGGCCCCGATATCGGCGGCCCGCCAAATCCCGAGCCGGTGGCCTATCGACGGGCGGCGAGCAAAATCGAATGAACTCAACGTCTACACGGACGCGGACCGGCGCACGGAGCTACCTGCCGGCGCATCCCCCCGGACCGGAAGCGTACCGGATGGCGCCTCCCGCGCCCGCGCGCCCTCAAATCGAGTCATTCTCCGATCCCGCGCTCGAAGCGATCGCGAAAAAGCTCGCGCGCGGCGAGCGGCTCGGATTCGAAGACGGGCTGACCATGCTTCGGACGCGCGACGTGACCGGATTGGGATCTCTCGCCGATCGCCGTAAGAGCGAGCTGTGGGGAGATCAGGTCTTCTTCGTCTTCAACCGTCAGATCAATCCGACCAATGCCTGCGTCCTCGACTGCAAGTTCTGCGATTACGCGCTGCGCCCCTCCGATCCCGCGCACTACGCGATGACGATCGACGAGATCCTCGGACGCATCTCTCCCGAGCTGTCCGAGATGCACATCGTGAGCGGTCTTCACCATCGCTGGAGATTCGAGTACTACGTCGACATCGTGCGGCAGATTCGCCTGGCCTTCCCCAAGATCCAGATCAAGGCCTGGACGGCGGTCGAGATCGATTTCTTCTCCAAGATCTCCAAGAAGTCGATCGAGGAAGTCCTCATGACCATGGTCGAGGCGGGTCTCGATTCGATGCCGGGCGGAGGCGCGGAAGTCTTCAGCGAGCGCGTGCGGAAGGAGCTGTTCCAGCACAAGATCGGCGCCGAAGAGTGGATCGAGGTGCATCGCACGGCGCATCGCCTCGGAATTCCGACCAACTCCACATTGCTCTACGGGCACATCGAGACGATGGAAGAGCGGGTCGATCATCTCCTCAAGTTGCGCGCTCTGGAAGACGAAGCGCCGGGATTCCTCGCCTTCATCCCCCTCGAGTTCCAGTTGGGACATTCGGGATTGCGCGCGCGGAGTGCATCGTCGGTCGATGGACTGCGGACCGTGGCCGCCTCGCGCCTCCTGCTCGACAACATCCCCCATATCAAGGCGTATTGGGTGATGCTGGGAGAGGAGATCGCTTCGATCGCGCTCAACTTCGGGGCGTCCGACATGGACGGGACGATTCTCGAAGAGAAGATCGCCCATGCGGCCCTCGCTTCCAGTCCCATCGGAGTGGCGCGGGATCGCCTCGTGCACGATCAGGACGACCGCCGCCACCGCCAGGCTCGCGAC
>CAMPIC010000431.1 GCA_946886185.1 uncultured bacterium | reverse complement strand
CTCGCACACCACGCACCGCGTACACGACCTGGGGTTCCGCGCGGTCACCGCGCTCACTAGCGAGGCCGCGGCGACGAGATACCAGATCCCCGCGCGCGCGAAGAACGATCGCCTCGCGCCGGCGGGCGACAGGATCCAGGCGAAGAGCGGAGCGAGCAGGAGCCACTGCGGGCGCACGAGGGCGGAAAGTCCGAGCGTCAGTCCCGCCGCGACTCCGCGCCGCGCGGTGGGACGGTCGAGCATGCGAAGCGCGAGAAGTAAGGAAGCTGCGTGGAGGAAGATTCCGAGCGTGGTGGGGAGCCGCTTCGATTCATACGCCAGCAAGGGGCCATAGAGCGCGAGCAGACCGGCCGCGCACACGCCCGCCCAGGGACCCGCCGTCCGCGCTCCGACACGCGCCGTGAGAACCAGCGAGCCGATTCCGAGCATCGATTGGATCCAGGCGGCAGGCGGCATGGCCTGGCCCGCCATCCACCGGATCCCGGCGAGCACGTAGGGATAGAGCGGCGCTCTGTAGAAGACGCCCTCGGCGCGGCTAAGGAGATCGCCGGCCGCGATCGCGCTCGACCACGACTCGTAAATCCGCGCATCCGCGAGAGGGTGCGCGAAAAACGGCATCACGTCCGGATAGATCGTGAGATAGACGATGCGTTGCAGCGCGGCAAAGACCAGGACGGCGGAGAGCCCGAGATTCGCTCGCGTCACGGCGCCGCAACCTCGCGCTTCCCCGCTACAGGATGACCGTGAAGTAACCTTGAATCACTTCTCCGGAAGGGGTCGTGACCTGATAGAGATAGACCCCGGAAGCGACTTCCTTCCCGGATCCGTTCCTCAGATCCCAGCTCTCGGTCGCGCGGCTCTCGCCGTAGGCGTCGTCGTCGTGATGGAGCACGCGGACCTGGTCTCCCGCCATGTTATGGATGGCGATCGTGGCCACGCGCGGGAGATTGCGGAACTCGACGTGCGATCCTCCCACCGCATCCCACGGAACCTCGCCGCGCTCGTAGGGATTCGGCACGACGTAGACGTCCAGGAGCAGCGGAGTCTGTTCCCGTCCGGCTGGACGCGGCACGATGGCGGTCGGAGCATTGCTCCCGGGATCGCGATAGAAGCCCTCCGCAATGGGCGTCGGATAGACATCGAAGACGGCGCCGTTCAGGAAGTGGCGATTGAAACGGGTGATGCTGTAGAAGTACGGCACTCCGTCATGTGGACCCGCAACCGGGTCGTCTCCTTGTTCCAGCTCATCCTCGATCTCATCGTCCTGCGGTGGTTGCGTGCGGAGGATGACCGAGTCGGGATCGACGAAGGAGCGGAAGTCCCCCGCGAAGCTCCAGGTGGAGTCTCCGAATCCGTACACCCGGAGGAGCTGGATCCCGACCGTGTCCGGCCGCGTGTTCCGCCAGATCTTGTACCCGCCGAAGCAGACCGGATCTTCAGCGGACGGGATGCACTGCCCCGCGCGCGCGATGGTGATGACGCCGTTGGCGTCTCCGAGCGCGGTGGGGCGCCCCTCCGGAGCAATGTCGAGAGCGGTCCCTCCACTGGTGGAAATGTCGCTCTCCCGATAGAGAGTGAGCTGACGGCCGTCATACAACTGCAATCTGCCATCCGGCAGATACGCCGACAGGATCGATCCGTCCGGCACCGAGAACTCGAGCAGAGGCGCGCCGGTCACCCCGGTATCGACGGAGTCGATGAGCGTGGCGTTCGGGAAGGTCCAGAGCCGGATCTGCCCATCGTCGTCCGCCGTCGCCATGCGGCTGCCGTCGAGCGAGATCTCGACGTCGCGAATCGGAGCGCGATGTACCGTCGTCTGGAAACGGGGCGTGAACGGACGTGAAAGCTGCCAGACGCGCGCGCGCCCGCCTGCGCCGGCGGTCACCACCCATTCGCTCAATCGATCGATATCGACCGCATAGGTGGGTCCGTCCGGAACCCTGAGATTGTGGCTGACCCGGATCGAGTCCTCCCAGACGCGGACCGTATCGCTTTCTCCCGCCACGATGAGGCGCCGGTCGTTCGGATCGGACGTGCCGCGAAAGAACATGACCTGGTGGAGCGGTGAGTCGGAGACCTCGTGAATGGAAGGTGGGTCCTGTGTGCGCGTATCCCAGATCGCCACCCGTCCGGAGCGAAAGGCCATGAGGAGGCTCGCGTTCGAGGGATGAATCGCGAGATCGATCGGCTCCTCCCCCGGCGGAATCGGAAGCTCGCGCAGGATCGTCCCGTCGGAAATGCGCCATTGCTTGATGACGTCATCCCCGGCCGCGTACGAATAACCCAGGCCGGTCAGATTCGTCAGGCGGATGAACTCGACCGACTCGCCGGGCGCATGAATCAGGTCGAACCGTCTCGAGATCAGGAGGACGGTGTTTCCGTTGAAGAACGGATCGTCCGCGTCGGGCCGCCAGCGGAGCTCGACCCGCCGATGGTCCACCACCGGCGGACTCTCGAACTCAGCAGCCTGAGACGCCGGCGCCAAGGCGGCTCCGCACCACAGGAGAGTCAAACCAATCGCGCGCACGGCCCGCCCCCACGCCCGGCACCGCCGGGTCCACGCCACCACGCTCAGCAGAGCATTCCTCCTCACGTTTCGGCCACGCAGGCTCGCGCACGACTCCGCGCGCGCGTTCTAGTGATCCTTGCCGGTGACCAGCCAGTTGATCGCGGATGTCCCCGCGTCCAGAACCCCCGCTTCCTCGAAGTACCACGGCTGGAAATCGAACAGGATCGTCCGCCCTTGCGGCGTGCCGCGCAGCGTGTCGATCCGGGTCGATTCATAGCGCTGGGCGATGACCGCATCGGTGAGACCGGAATCTCGCTTTCCGCAGCAATACGTGGTGTCGAAGGTCACGACCGTATAGAGCGAGTCGAGTCCGTCCATCCGCTCGATCGGGACGTAGACGCCCCGCACTCCCTCCCAGTCCCCGATTCCGCTGCGGAACTGGGTCTCGTTGTTGAGCAGGTCGTACGGATTGTGCTTCGAGTGGTCGAGCCGCAGATCGGGATAGGCCGGATGAAGCGACCGCGCACCGATCATTCCGGTCGCCTCGCGTTCCGGAGCATCGCCCGGATTCGGTCTGGACACGACGCGGTTGCGGATCTTGAGGAAGTTCCAGATGAAGCTGTCCCTCGGGTATCCCGGCGGGTCTTCGTCCGGATGATTCTTGGGATAGCCGTAGTCCCCCAAGCGCGTTCCCTTGAGCGCCGCCACGAACTGGTCCCCCGCGAGGAACATCCGCCCTCCCGCTCCCAGGTAGGAGGAGAGCTTTTTCTTTTCGACCTCGTGGATCGCGAGCGGCTTGTCCTGCCCGTTCGCGTGCTGGTGCCAGATCACGTTCCGATACTTCGCGAGCAGCGAGAGCGGCAGAGCCTCGTCCCGCACCGCCGGATTCTCCTGCGCCCCGCTGTATGCCGAGAACTTGTCCACCGGTCCGAGCTCATAGATGCGCCGGAGAAGACTGCGGTCCATGAATTCGTCGTGCATCACGTCATTCGGGACGTTGGCGAAACGGCTGTCGTCGACGATCAGGGCGTGCCGCTCGAAGGTGAATCCGACCACCTGGATGATCACGTGGCACAACCGCTCCGACTCCGCGGCATCGGAGATGTCCCGCATCTTGAGCCAGAAGTGGTGTTCGGTGCCTCCGTCCTGCGGCGTGAAGATGATCGGGCGTTGCAGCTCGGTCCACCGGCCCCACCCGATCCAGCCGCCAATGCCGTTGGGGTCGGTCAACGTCTCGTCCTCGACGTCCGGAATG
>CAMPIC010000430.1 GCA_946886185.1 uncultured bacterium | reverse complement strand
CGGCGACAGGGTGCTGGAGATATTCACCGACGCCGCGCGCAAATCGGTCCGCGCGCTGCTCGATCGGATCCTCCGATCGGCGTGCGAGATCTCCCGACCAGGTGCACACTCGATCGCGATACGGGTTCACGTCCATGATCAAGTGTCCATAGAGATGGGCGAGCACGAACGCGGTCCGCCGATCCTCGCGCGTTCGATCGAGCGCGAGGGCCGGCCCGACCCGCCCCTCGAAGAGGAAGAATCCGTGCACGTCGTCCTGCACCGTCTCCGGAGCCGCCGTGAAGATCTTGATCCCCAGATCCTCCAGTCGATCCTGCAACTCGAGCGCGGGAGCGTCCGGTTCGCCGAGCAAGCCGAGCTCGAAACGCGCCACGCGCTCGCCGTCTTCCTCCAGGACCGGCCCGGCGCTCTGCAGGACGGAGGATTGGTGCAAGGGCAGGTCATAGCGGATCTCGCCCTGCACGATGGTCTCGAGGAACGCGAAGCAGTCCACCAGGCCGAGGAATTGGCGCAATGATTCTTCGGTCTCCGGACCGAGCGGGCCCGTGCGCAGGAAGCGCTTCGCCCACTCGGAAAGGCGCTCCGTGCGTCCGGTTCGAAACGGAAACTCGGGATGGTGCTGAATCAGATCCGGATCAGTCACGCGAAGCTCCTCTTTCCGGCGAGCGCAGGGCGGCGATGACCGCTCGAGCGAGGGTGGGATCGATCGGTTCGGTCGCGCGCCCCCGTCGTTTGAGAGCGCTTCCCACGATGAAGCCGTCCGCAAGACCGCGCAATCGGGCACCGTTTTCGGCATCGAGGCCGCTCGCGATCCACACCGGGGCGCCGCGCGCGGCCGTGCGAGCGCGTTCGAGCTCGGATTCCTCTGGCGCAGATCCGGTGCGAACCCCGGTGACGAGGAGCACATCGGCCAGCCCGCGTTCGAGGAGGTCGGCGACTTCTTCCTCCACGGGGCGCTCGACCAGAGGCCGCGCATGCTTGACGCGAAGATCCGCCAGGATGGCGCAATCCGGCGCGATCCGCGCGCGCAGGCGGAGGGTCTCATCGGCCCGGCCTTCGATCACGCCCTGATCGGTCACGCTCGCGCCGATGTGCACGTTGACTCGAATGAAGGAGGCTCCGGAGGCAGCCGCGATCGAGATCGCAGATGCCGCATCGTTACGCAACACGTTGACCCCGACCGGGATTTCGCTTCCGAAGAGGGCGCCGCGGATCTCCACCACCGCCCGCGTCATGGCGGCCACGGTCACGGGAGGAACCGTTTCCTTGTGGAAGGGAACATCGCCGAAGTTCTCCACCAGGATCCCGTCCACGTGCAGCTCCCGGAGCAGCGCCGCTTCCGCGACGGCGCGTTCCAAGACCGCATCGAAGGAATCGGAGAATCTCGGGCTGCCCGGGAGCGGAGCGAGATGGATCATCCCGACGACAGGGGGACCACCGGGGAAAATGCGCCGGATCCGCGCACCCTCCGAGCTTTCCTCGCTGCGGCCCGCGGGATCGGTCGGCGGCGCGGACGATGTGGACGAGGCCGGATGCGGAGCTACCCGGGAGCGGGCCTGCGCCGGTCCCGGGTCTGGAGTCCGCACCAGGACCCTACGGCGTGAGACTGAAGCGATATCCGCCCATGATCTTGATGTCAGGGTAGTCGCTCAGCTCGAATTTGAGGTCGGCGACGAGATGGCCGCCTCCGACCGGGTGCATGTATCCGACCTCGCCGGCGAGTCCAAAGTCGGTGTTGGTGTCATCGACATCGACACCGGCCACATCCGGAACGTCGAAGTTGGTGTAAACCAGGCCGCCGGCGGCGCCCGCATAGAATGCGCCCGCATCTTGGAGCGGAATGTGGAACAGGAGTGTCGGTCCGAGCGTCACCACCGTGAGGTCATCGCCGAATCCCGCATCCCCGTACAGTCCCAGATGGAGATTGGGCACCAGGTCTCCGAAATCGAGATGAGCGCCGACCACGAGCTGATCGGGTCCCGAGCTGATTCCCACCATCGGCGTCCACCCGAGGAGACCGACTTCGGCTCGCGACGAGGTCGCTGCGCCGAGCGTGAGGAGGAGTCCGAGCGCCGTAAAACTGGCAGCGAACCGTAGATAGCATTTGGGCATGAAGAGTCCCCTTCCGTTTGAGTTTTCGCGCCGGGAGCGAGCTCGCTCCGTTCAGCGCCAGGCATCCGCACGCCCCAGCGCGGCTAGATCAGGGTCGATATTGGCGACGCCGTAGGATGCGGTCAATGTCGAACGAACGGACCGGCGGTAGCCTTCGGAGGTTAAATCGTCGCGCCAAAACAAGTCTCTCCCGTGAGATGGGTGGCCTTTCAGGAAGAGCCCCGTCTTGAAAAGCCCGACGAGCTCGCTTCCCTAAAGAGCAGCCCCGCAAAGGAAGCGGCCCCACGAGCGAAGGCCGGCTCCCTTTCGGAGAGCCGGCCTTTGCGATCATTCGGGACCGCCCGTAAGCAGGTCCACCACGGTTCGTATGATTCCGTCTGTCCGTCAGTCCTTCAGCTGCAGCCGGACCGGCTGGGCCTCGGGCGCGAAGGGGATCACGAGCTCCAGGACGCCATTGCGATAGGAAGCCTCGACCTTCGTCGAATCGACCTTCTTCCCGAGCTTCAGCGACCGCTCCACCGTGCCGTGGAATCGCTCCCGCCGGACCACCTTTCCATCCTTCGTCTCTTCGTTCTCGGACTTCCGCTCGCCTCGAATGGTGAGCACTCCGTCGTCGATCGTGACGTCCAGGTCGTCCTTGGAGAATCCCGGAAGGTCCAAACTCACGCGGTAGTGATCGGACTCCTCCACGAAATCCATCGCCGGTACCGACGTCATGGACTGGCCGGGAAGCTGGCTGCCGAAAGCCCAGTTCATGAGCCGATCGAACTCGCGGTCGACCTCGTTCCATCCATTCGTCCGCGAGACCGTCTGCGGGGTCCACTGGATGAGCCTCATCGTTTCTTTCCTCCTCGAATGCCCCGTCATTGGGGCGGGGCTTGGTTGAAAATCGGGAGCGGTAAGCTCCGCTCGTCCTGTTCGAGCGGGAAATAGCATCCGTCGTGCCAATGGGTCGGCCGAATGAGAGAGTCGAGCGTAAGATATTGAACATCAGCGAGATGCGACAGTGCGCAAGGAGCCGCTCGGGTTGCGAGGGGATGAGCAGAGGCCACGCTCGTTCTATTTTGGAACGTCTGACGGCGCGCTATTGATCTAAAATGATACACAGCGCGAGTTTTTGACTTGCTTATTGTCCGGCGATTCCGATCAGATGAAGACGCTCGGAATCGTCCGCCCGGAATGAACCTCAATCGAAAGGACCGCGCCATGGGTGATCGGGTCGAAACGTTTCGGCGCCTGCATGAGTCCGGATGCTTCGTGATGCCGAACCCTTGGGATGCCGGAAGCGCGCGCGCCCTCGAGCAGCTCGGTTTCCCGGCGCTCGCAACCACCAGCGCCGGCTTCGCCTGGACGGCAGGCCGCCCCGACAATCAGGTAACGCTTGCCGAAGCGCTCGAACATCTCCGTACGATCGCGGCCGCCGTGCGCGTGCCGGTCAACGCCGACTTCGAAGATGGATTCGCGATCGAACCGGACGACGTCGCCGCGAACGTCACGCGCGCCGTCGCAACCGGCATCGCCGGACTCTCGATCGAGGACTCGACCAGGGATGCGGCGAACCCTCTCTTCGACTTCGAGCTTGCCGTCGCCCGCGTGGTGGCTGCGCGACGCGCAATCGATGCGACCGGCACGGGAGTTCTGCTGACGGCACGCTCGGAGGGGTTCG
>CAMPIC010000429.1 GCA_946886185.1 uncultured bacterium | reverse complement strand
TATTCCGATCCGCGGTGCGCCGGCTCTTCGTCGGGGTACTCCGATTCCGGGTACGCCGGGTCCTCGTCGCGGTACTCCGTTTCCGGGTGCGCCAGTTCCTCGTCGCGGTACTCCGATTCCGGGTGCGCCGGTTCCTCGTTGCGGTACTCCGATTCCCGGCGTGCCGGCTCTTCGTCGCGGTACTCCGATCGCCGACCCGCGGGTTTCTCGACGACTCTCTCGGCTTCCGGCTCCTCGTCTACATAATCCGATACACGGCGAGCCGGCTCGTAGGACGGTTCCGCGAAGGCAAACCGTAGGACCCAGTCGTCGGAATCTTCCAGTTCATCCGTGACGATGGCGGCACCAGCGCCGGCGGGCAATCTGGTCGTGACCATCGCTGGATCCGCGCCGCTCTCCAAGTTCTCCGCTGATTCCGCTGGGCCGGTATCCGCATCCGGTTCGCTCGTGACCACCGCCGGATCCGCGCCGCCGTCCAGGTTCTCCGCTGGTTCCGCTGGGCCGGTATCCGCATGCGGTTCGCTCGTGACCACCGCCGGATCCGGGCCGGCGTCCAGTCCGGTCGTGATTACAGTCGCATCTGTGTCGTCGGCCGGCTCTTCCACGGGTTGGGGCTCATGCGCAGCGGCTGGAGAGTGCGCGATCGCCTTCGCGTCTGTGGAAACAGTCATCGGCTTTCCGTGTGGGTGCTCCTCGGAGCGAGCTTCTGGTATCGCTGCCTGGCGACGTGGTTGGTCCGACGCGGTAAAGGCGTAATCGGCGGGATCGCCAGGGCCGATGCCGATGATTCCCAGGATCGGGACGCCCGCATCGCGCACTCGTTGCACGGCCATGCGAAGCAACGGGGATTCCGTGCGCGTGAACGCGAATGACAGAACGGCCGCGTCGACATGGCCAATGTCGAACGCCGTCCTGCCCGCATCAGGAGTGTTCATCGTGACGACTGCGCACCAGGGCGCAGCGTCGTTGGCATGCTCCGGCGCCGCAGGATGCTCGTCCGAGACGATGACCCGCACGCCCTCCAGGTCCGTCGCCATCGCGCAGGCATGATCGGGGAGCAGGCCGTTCAATCGCTGGGCAAACGATTCTGGGATCGCGAGCTTCTGTACGCTCGTGGCACGCGGATCGATCGGCAGATCCCCCAGGAGATAGACGCGCAGCCCGGCGCGGCTGAGCTGATCGGCGAGGCCGATCGCCCAGGGACTTTGGTCCGAGCGTCCCGGGATTCCGGCGATCCCGAGCACGAATCCTGCGAAGTCCACCCGGCCGGTGCTCTCGCTGAGCGAGGCCAGGAGCCGGCGATAGAACGCGCCGGACTGGAAGGGCCAGGTGGCGTAGGGGCGCAGTTGCCCGTAGTGCAGATTCTCCATGGAGACGTCCGACTGCAGCAGCAATGGCAGCCCCAGGTCTCGGCTCATCTCGCCCGCGGATGAATAATGGCTCATCGAAGCAACTTCCCGCGCCGCTCTCGCAGTCGAGGCCGTGTTCACCTCTCCGTGAGCTGCACGGATTCAGGACGGCTGAAGAAGGGACGGCCTGCCGAGACGGCATCTCTTGAGACTAGCCGGATGCCGCCTGTCGAGGTACGACAAAAGTAGGGCTCTTCCCGCTTGCGGATGGCTGAGTTAACCTGCCGCGATGTTCAGGCCGAACTCTTTCACTCACCCTTGGATCCCGTACGTCGCGCCATACGCACTATTCGCGCTCGGCGGATTCGTCGGTTCGCAGCTCTTCGGCAAGGAGTATCTCAGCCTGCTCCTGCGGACCTTCCTCTCGGCGGCCGCACTGCTCTACTTCTGGCGGAAGGGAGCGTATCCAGAGCTGTCACTCCGCCCGAGCATTCTCGCGATCCTCGTGGGGGTCTGCGGCTATCTGCTGTGGGTGCTTCCCGAGGACCTGCTCTCCGTTCTGCCGAAGCTGCCGCATGTATCCGAGTTCGATCCCGACGAGGCCGGACCCGGTTGGCGGGGCTCCCTTCTGACGCTACGCCTCATGAGCGGAGCGCTCGTCGTGCCGATTTTCGAGGAGCTCCTTCTTCGGAGCTTCCTCGTGCGATACCTCGAGGCGATGCGAACCGAGCACGGAGAGTTTCGGCGCATTCCCATTGGACAGGTTTCGCGCTTCTCGTTTTGGGGCGTCGTGATCACCATGGCGGTCACTCACGATCGATGGCTTCGCGGCGGGGCTTATTCCGCTCTCATGCTCGGACTATTGTACAAGCAGAAGCGGATGGACGGCGTGATCTGGGCGCATGCCGTCACCAACCTGTGCCTGGGCATCCATGTGATCCTGAGAAGCGATTGGCGCTTTTGGTGAGGGACTCGCGGGCGCGTCAACGGCCGGTCGCGCTGGTAGATCGGCTGCTGTGGTCGACGATTCCGATCACCGCGGCGTCCACCGGGCAGAACGGATCCTCGAGCGCCTCTGCTGCTTCGCGGGAGCGCACGAAGAAGACCGTGGATCCGGGGCCGGACTGCGTCACGTCCGCCGCCACGAGGAGCCGCCCGGTCGGAGCGCCCGCATCGTCGAGCGGGTCGATCCAAACGAGCTTGATTCCTCGCATCGAAGGCACTGCGTGTGTCGCCACGACCGTTCCGATGACCCTCGCCTCTTCCACTCGCGCTCCCTACAGAATTTCCTGCAAACCGAACGTTCCCCACGGCGCGCGCAGGTACCGCGCGGCCACGGACGGGTCCGGGCGGGCGATGAGCGTGGAGCCGATCCACGCCTCGTGGGCGCGACCTCGCTCTTCCGCGAGCGCGAGCGCGGCCTCCACCATGTCCTGCCGGCCGTGCACCACGCCGAACGACTTCCCCGCGACCCCGCGCGCCAGGTGAAGGCTGACGAGCTGGATTTCGGAGCCTTTCACGCTCGCGTCCGCGGCGTCGAATCCGGCGGAAACGGTGGCGGTTTCGAACAGGCCGAGTGACTCGATCGACTCGTCGACCCCGGACGGATCGTTCGCGAATGGCATGTCCCCCGAGGGATAGATCCGCGCCCCGGCGCGAGCCGCGATCAGCACCTCCGGAGCCACCTCGGCAAGAAAGAGCTGATCGTGAGGATCCGTGCAGAGCGACAGGCCACGTCGCCAGCTCGCTTCGACCTCTCCGACTCGCCCACCGATGGTGATGAGAAACCGGCCGGGAGGAATCGGACTCGCGCTCAAGATCGCGATCGAAGCTTCCTTGGCCATGGCGTCGACCAGGCCGAACCCTTCGTGGATCGTCGCGAGCTCGAGGACGCCGATGGCTTCGATGTCCGGATCCGTCATACGATCCTGAACGCGTCGACCAAGGTGCAGGGCGCATGCGCGCAAAATGGCGCGCGTGTGTCATGCCCTCACCGGTCGGTCCTGCGATCGTGAACGAGGTGTAACCTTCTCCGCCCATCCCGAGCCCCGCGAAATTCGGTCCGTTCTTCACGAAGATCGAACAATCGATGCGGCGGGCCATTCGGCTGAGGCGATCGACGTGATGGCTGTGCATGCTCGCGGTGTGGCGATTCCCCTTCTCCGCCGCCACTGCCAGATCCATCGCTTCCTCGGCATCTCGAACCCGCACGATCGGAAGGATCGGCATCAGGAGCTCGGTCCAGACGAAGGGCTGGTCGCGGTCGACCTCGGCGATGAGGAGGCGCGTTTGTTGGTGCGCCCGAATGCCCAGGGCTTCCAGGAATCGATGCGCATCCTGCCCCACCCAGTCCTTCCTGACGAACGCCGCGCGTGGATCGCGCCGTTCTCCCGGTTCGAGCACGAGCTGCGCGAGACGGTCGATCTGCGGC
>CAMPIC010000428.1 GCA_946886185.1 uncultured bacterium | reverse complement strand
ACGACGAGGGCGGCGCCCGGCTCTCTCCTCAGAAGGAAGGATACGGCGACCGAGACCACCAGAAGGAGCAGCGCGAGGCCACCATTGAGTGGTCTGGACGACCCGGAAGCGCCATTCAAACGGCGTTTTCCCAGCAGACTCGTCCCCAGCAAGAAGAAGACGGACGCCCACAGCAAGAATCCGCCGTGAGCCATCAGATGGCCCGCATAGAAGTGCCAACGTTCGACCGCATACGCGAGCGCGTCGCTCAGCGACTGCGTGTCCAGGATGCCCTGGCGGCTGGACGGCGCTGGCGAAACGAGCAGCCAGATCATCCCGGAAAGGCCGATCACGGGTAGGAGCCAGGTCATCCGACGCCGGGCCCAGTCCGGCAATTCCTTCCAACGGGCCCAGGTGATCAGCACCAGGGTCGAGGTCACGATGATGATGCTCGGCTCTTTACTGAGGAAGGCCATGAGATAGCAAGGCAAGCCCCAGAGATACCGCTTCCCTCGATCGACCAGCGCCAGATGCAGCAGCACCAGAGAAGCTTGGATCCAAAAGAGCTCTTGTACGAAGGACAGATCCGAGTACCAAAAGATGATGTAGCCGAGCGGAAAGAAAACGACTACGTACCCGGCCAGGCTCATGAGCGCGGCACGTCCATTGTACAGGCGCCGGAGGAACATGTAGAAGAGAACGAACGAGCTCCCGTACAGGAAGCTCAGGATGAACTGGTAGTAGGGCGACTCGAGGTGAAAGAGCCGAAACTGGGTCCACCAGGTGAGGAGCAGCATCGGCCGGAACGTGCCGAAAAGCGTCGACGAAGGATGGAAGACCGCCAGCGGATTCGGATGGCGCCGCGCCCAATGCAGATAATCGACGTCGTCCCAATGGAAATAGACGGGAAACATCAACGTCAGGACGAGGGCGAAGATCACCGGCAGCAGGACGGCGGCGGCGATGTTCCTCCATGCTGCGCCTGACTTGCGCACCGCCTCAGAGTCCGGCAAGGCTCGCTACCACCAGCGCCTCACGACTGCGCGTACCCTTTCGGCCCCGTTAGTAGGCAGTGTTTCATCGAGTAATTCTGTTTTTTGAGAACCGTGGCCATTTTGGGCAACCCCTGGCTCTCCCCCATCGCAGCGAAGCGGACCTGTTCGCGATCGGGATTATGGCAGATCCGCAGTAGGATGCAACCGCGCGGAGGCCATATCATATTCGGAGTATGAAACAAGATCCGGAGGGTGTGGACTTCGAGCAACCGCACTCGAAATCCGAGTTCGAAGCGGATACCGAGATATCGGGCCATGGACTCACCCGCGCTCATTCCACGGAAATTCCGGAGCGTATCGGCAAGTACCGGGTCGAGCGGGAGCTCGGCCGCGGAGGAATGGGAGTCGTGCTCCATGCGCGCGACCCGATCCTCGGACGTCCGGTCGCCCTCAAGATCCTGAGCGAGTCGTTCGCCGGCAATCCCGAATGGTCGAGCCGCTTTCGACAGGAAGCAATGCTCCTGGCGTCGATCAATCACCCGAACATCGCGACCATTTATTCCCTCGAGAGCGAAGGTGCGTTCACCTTCATCTCCATGGAGTTGATCGAGGGCAAAGATCTGGGAACGATCTTGCGCGGCGGCGCTCTGGGAGTGGGCGAAGCGCTCTCGATCGCGCGCCAGGTCGCGCGCGGTCTCGAAGCGGCGCATCGCCAGAACCTCGTTCACCGCGATCTCAAACCGAACAATGTGATGATCACGGAAGATGGCCGCGCCAAGATTCTCGACTTCGGCCTCGCCAGGCGCGCCGGAATCGGAGAGGTGGAGAAAGAGCTCCGCCGCGCCGGGACGCCCGGTTACATGAGCCCCGAGCAGATTCGAGGGCTCGATCTCGATGCGAAAACCGACCTCTGGTCATTGGGATGCCTGCTCTGCGAGTGCCTGACCGGCGCGCCCACCTTTCCGGGAAAGTCCGCGCAGGAGCGGATGGATGCGACGATCCGCTCTCGCCCGGATCTGACCGACTTGCCGGTCGCGACTCCGGATTCGGTACGCGGTCTCCTCACCCAATGCCTCGAGCAGGACCCGGCGGAAAGGCTCGCGACGGCGGAGGAAGCTCGGAAGGTTCTCGAGGACGCGATCGCGGAGCGCTCGTGGCAGGAACGCGGGAAGAAGATCTCCGGAACGCACAACCTGCCGCAACAGGTGTCGTCCTTCGTAGGACGCGCCGAGCAGCTCGCGAAGCTCCACGCGCTTCTCGAGACCTCCCGCATCGTAACGCTGAAAGGAGTGGGTGGAGCGGGAAAGACGCGCACTGCGATCCGCGTGGGCGAACAAGCGCTGGAACGGTTTCCGGACGGAGTCTGGTGGGTCGAGCTCGCCCCACTGGAGCGCCCGGAGGAAGTGCCGCGTCGCGTCGCCCGCGTCCTGTCGATCGCGGACGCCGGAGCGGACGTCGTCAACAGTCTCGAAGTCGCTCTCGCAAGTAAGAAGACGCTGCTCAGTTTCGACAACTGTGAGCATGTGTCGGTCGCAGTCGCCGCTCTCGTGGAGAGATTGACGCGCGCGTGCCCCGGTGTATCCATCCTCGCGACGAGCCGAGAGCCGCTCGGACTGGCCGGAGAAGTCGTCTACCCATTGGCGCCGCTGCCCACTCCCCATTCGAAGGCGACCACCGTAGACCAGATTCGGAGCGCCGACAGCGTCGAGCTCTTCCGGGCGCGGGCCGCGCAGGTTCGCCCCGATTTCGCCATCACCGAGGACAATGCCAACGCCGTCGCCGACATCTGCAGGCGCCTCGACGGGATCCCTCTCGCGATCGAGCTGGCGGCGGCGCGCGTGCGGATGATGCCGCCGAACGAGATCGCCGCACGGCTGAATCAGAGATTCCGTTTCTTGACCGCATCCACCAGAGACGGATTGCCGCAGCATCGCACTTTGGAGGCGCTGGTCGAGTGGAGCCACGGGCAGCTGATGTCCCGCGAGCAGGCCCTGTTTCGTCGCCTGGCCGTGTTCGCAGGTGGATGGACGCTCGAGGCGGCCGAAGCGGTATGCGTGCTCGATGGCGGCGCGTCGATCGAGTCCTGGGAAGTGATCGACCTGCTCTCGGGACTGATCGACAAGTCGCTCGTGGAGCTCGATTGGTCGAGCGATGCGGGTCCGCGCTATCAGATGCTGGAGACCATCCGCGAGTTCGCTCGCTTGCAGTTGGAGCGATCCGGGGAGTCGGATCGCATCTCCTGGAGCCACTGCCGGTACTTCGACTCGTTCGCAGCCGCGTGGAACCGCCAGTCCGGAGACCGGGATTACGTGGAGTCCATGGACCGCCTCGAGCGCGACCACGACAACTTGCGGCGCGCGATCGGGACCGCTTTCTCTCGACCCGATCCCGAGATCGCATTGAGCGTGACCTCCAACATCGCCTGGATGCGCTACATCCGCGGTTACTGGTCCGAGGGGCGAGGAGATCTCGAACGAGCGCTGAGCATGAGCGGAACGGATCAGGCGTCGGACGAATTGAAGTCGTCGGCCCTCGCGAACGTCGCAGCGATCACGATGCGACAAGGAGACCACGAGACCGCGAGTCGGAGCTACGAAACGCTGATCGATCTCGCCTTGAAACGAGGCGAGGTTCAAACCGCGGCGAGGCACCGGATCAATCTGCTGAACGTCTACATCGGACAGGGGCGATACTCCGAGGCGCTCGACGCGGGCGAGATGATCCTGGAGACAGAAGGGCTGAGCACCGGTTTGCGCGCGAGCACGCAGACGGCCATGGCGAACGTGCTGTTCACAGTCCGTCGGCTTA
>CAMPIC010000427.1 GCA_946886185.1 uncultured bacterium | reverse complement strand
AGGACATCCGACCATCCAGCGGTCGGCTCGGGCGGAACCTCGCGCTGCACCAGCTGCTCCGGGGTCAGCGCCGCCGGGGTCCAGGACCACTGCGCGGCGAACCGGTTGTCCTCCTCGTCTTCCTCCGTGATCGCCCCGGATGGATCGAGACGCAAGCTCAACGTATGACGCCCCGCACGCACCGTCGTCGGCGTCGAAGCATTCCAAGTTTTCGTCGAGTTGCCGGGAACCGACGGCCAGAGCTGGCTCGCGATCGGCACTCCGTCGAGTAGCTCCTCGCTCACCACCTGCATCGCCGCGTTCACGGTAGAGTTCGCGAGGGCCGCGTTGAGCCAGGTCGACGGCGAGTCGCCGAGCAGGAGGAGCGGCATCGGAACGCTCGCCGGTGTGCCGTCGTTCGCCGGACGCGGCACGAGCGGCGCTTCCCACCCCGCGAGGTGCGCCGGTTCCAGATCCGGCCGCTGCGGCAGGATCCGGATCGAGAAGGAAGTCGGGGCGAGCGGCAGTTCCCCTCCGGGAGCATCCCGTGGATCACGCCAGACGGAGATCGCCCAAGCCCCCTCCAAGGATGTGAACGCAAGGGTCCCGTGTCCCGTCTCGTCCGTTTCGGATGCGACCACGTAGTCGAGCAGGCTGGCATGGTCGACGTCGAGCTCGTAAACGGCGAAGTGAAGAGACCCAGCGGACGGGTCGGCTGTGACTTCGACCGTGCGAACGGACGGGGTACGGTTCGTGGTGAGAAAGTGGAACAATGACAACACTTCGTCTTCGAACCAGGACTGATACACGGTTTCGTTGAGAGGCAGAAGCACGCTGTCCACGCGACGGATTTCGAAGTTCTCCCATTCATTCGCCGATCGGCTGACGGGATTCGCATTCACTACCGAAACGTCCCACTCTTCTCCGAACGCCGTAGCGGGATTGACGAACACCGCCTCGATACAGGATGTATCCCGCGCCGAGAACGCATACGAACCGAGCAGGCTGAACCCCGATTGCGATCCCAGACTGGGCGCATGGCTTCGAATGTCGTAGTCGTCTCCCGAGCCGAGCGGCAGCATCGAGACTCCGGAGTACACATGCGAGCCCGCATTGAAGCGGAACCCTACGCAATTCGGTCCTGGAACAGGCGGCGGAAAGCCCCCCGGGATCCCGCCGAGCCAACCGGCATACGGCATCGGTGGAGGCGCAGACTCGAACGGCGTCCGGCTGACCGTGTACGGAACGACGACCCACTGCTGGGTCTGGTAGTTGTCCGGTTCTACCGTTTCGGGAACGACCTCCGTGGCATCGTTCCACACCCCGACCGTATGCCGTCCTCCGCGCATACTGATCGGCCCCAGGTTGTGTACATAGTTGAATCCGAGGGGGGGAACTGGATCCGAGACAGGAACCGTCGTCGAGTACTTGAGTTGTCCGTCCACCCACACCCGCGACGTAAATACGTCTTCCGTGGGCAGCTCACCGCTGTTGTAGATGCTGATGTGTCCGTAAATCGGATTGGGCTCGTGTTGGAGAAACTGGGGAGCATGGGCATGACCATCGATCGGAATGGGAACGTGCGTAGGGACGAACGGAGCATCGAAGTTCGGTCCCGGGTACGCCACCAGATCCGCGGGACGCGGTTCCCGGATCGTGATGGGACCGTGCGTGGCGAAGCTCATCGACCAGTGGCCGACCTTGTCCATCGCCCGAATGCTGAACCAATACGTTCCCGGAGCGAGCTCTCCGGTGATCAGGCCGGATTCGGGCCCAATGTCGACGGTGACATCGGGCAACGTGGGTGATGGTCCGATCCACACGCTGTATCCACCGATGCCGGCGACGTCGTCAGCTGCCGGCGTCCAGGTGTACTCGATGGTCGCATCCGGTGATTGGCTACCTGTCGAATGGCTCGGCGATGTCAAATCCGTGACTACGCCCGGATTGCCCACGTCGAGGTTGTATCCGTTGTTGAACGCGGTCGACCAGACCTCGGGCAGAAATTGTGGATATCGACCCCGGAACGCGTTCAAGAACTCCCAGGGAGTGGTCGTCTGGTGAAGCACCGCGGTCTCGATCACGCTCGCCGCGCCGAACTCGGTCCGGTCCAAACCGATTCCTTGGGCGAGCGGATCCGCGTCCGGAACGCCGCCGTCGTCCAAATCACGGAGCAAGGCGGCGAAGATTCCCTCGGTGCGGGACGGATCATCGTAGTCGTCGTTGCCGCCGCTCGACATATTGCACTCGAGATTCACCTCGAAGTCGTAGCTGCTGAGCGGCGGTCCAGCGAAGGGCTGGTACTCGGCCTCGATCTCCCGGGCCATCCGATCGGAGAGCCAATCGGGAAAGCCTTCGCCCCAAGCGTCCGCCGCGGTTTCCTGGCACCACAGGCAATGCCGGCAATCGTCGGCCGTGTCGCAGCGGTCGTTGCAGTAGTCCGACCCGTCGCTGGGTACGAAGAAGTCGGTCCAATGATGACCGAACTCGTGCCAGTACATCCGATCCTGCCACATCCAGTCCGAGGGGATCCGGATCTCGTCGTAGTACGGGGCGTAATGCGGCCAGTCGCTGTCCGGTATCGATACGGCGCACTGGGCGGGATGGTCGTATCCGATCCAGTAGAGAAAGCGCCAGAGCCGGGTGAGCTGGGAGACGACATGGAGCGCGGCTCGATCGATTTCGGTGTCGGGTTGTAGTTGCTGGAAGTCGACGCTCGAGCCCGATGCGTTCTCCAAGGTCGGCGAAGTCCATGCATAGGTCGGGCCGAATGGGCTGGGGTACTTCACTTCGATCTTGCTGTTCGCCGCTTCGTACTCCACATAGAGATCGGGCTCGCCCTCTTCCAGCCAAACGAAGTCGATGACGAAGTTCCCCTGCGGATCCGTCGAGGTGCTGCCGAGAAAATCATCCGCACCGAAGTCCTCGTCATAGAGGCGAACACTGACTCCGTCGGCCCGTCCGAACCTCGGGTCGGGACGGCGATACCGGATCTGTCCGAAGGCGGTCCGCACCGTGCCTCCCGAAGTCGACGGCGCCTCGTCCAAATCGGTATCCGGCATTGGCTCGCTCGCTCCACCGCTTGCTTCCCGCTCGCGATAGGACTGCGCGGGCACCGGGACGGGATCGGGCCGAGGGATGTCGGGTTCGGGCGCGACCCAGGGACGAGCATCGGGATCGTCGATCATCTCCGACTGCCCTGTCATGCGAGGCAGGAGATAGAACGTCTGGCTCACGTGAAATGCGCCGACCTGATACTCGATGAAGATTGGTTGGGTCTGGTCGTTGCAAAGAACCTCGAAATCGACGCGAAAAGGAACGCCCGGCACCAGCGGCTGTTCTACCGGCGGGTCGAACACCACCACTTCCCAGTGCTGCCTTCCGTCTTGGAGCCGACCGGACCGAATTTCGGCGCTCACGAGGTCGATCGGTTCCGTGGTGTTCCACTCGAGCGAAGCGCGGAACACCTCTCCGGGAATCGGCAGGCCGTTCGGATCCGCGTCGAGTCGCAAACCAACCGATGGATACTGGGTCGCCGAGACGGTCGCGGCGTTTGCGCAGAGCAGCATGCCAACTGCGCACAGAAGTCCGGCCCTCCAAACCCGTTTGCTCGTGATCGCGCGTGGAAGCCGGTGTTGATCCGCTCGCGCCGTCATCGAGTCACCTCCCCCGCACGGGTGGAGCGATCCGTCGAATCCGATGAAGGCGTGAGGCGGTGACGTTCGGGCTCGACTGCAATCAGACGATCGCGAAACGCGCGCGCATTCGCCAAGGCCTCCTCCACGACCGCAATAGGATGGCCCGTTGTTCCGTCACGGAA
>CAMPIC010000426.1 GCA_946886185.1 uncultured bacterium | reverse complement strand
TCACTACTCCGCGCGGATCACCTTCACGACCTGACGTTCTTCTTTGGTGGTGAGCCTCGCGAGGTACAGCCCCGCGGGAACGTCACGACCTTCGTCATCTCGTCCATTCCAGGCGAGGCTGTGCGTTCCGGCTTCCAGACTCGCGTCGGTTACCGTGCGCACCAGCCTTCCATGGACATCGAAGATCGAGAGGTCCACCGGGTTGCGATCCGGCAGGGAGAGCGCGAAGGAGGCCTCGCCGGAGGAAGGATTCGCGCTCGTCATCCGGAACTCGAGCCGCGGCGGAGCTTCGTCGACGCTGCTGGGAGCGCCTTCCATCACACGGACTCGATAGTCGCCGGCGACTCCGTTGAGGTTCGTGACCACGATGCCGTAGCGGCCCGGGGCGGGATTGGCCATCTCGACCAGCTCGGTTCCTCCCGCCTCGTCGGCATTCGCTTCCGCGATCGCCTCGTACGACGCCTGCACCGCGTTGCCTCCGGGGTTCTGGAGCAGCGCGACGCCGAGATCCATCCCCGGCACGAGCGGCGTCACTTCGATGAAGAGGCGTTCCGCGGCGCCGAGCCGAACGTTCAAGTTGATCGCCTGCACGACCTCGTCTTCTACCCAGGTCCCGATCGTCGACTCGATCGCCTCTTCTCCGTCATAGGTGAGAGTGGTTTCGGCGGTGTCGAACGAGCCCGTCATGGCGCCCGATCCGGAGCTCCGATCCAAACGCGGATACAAGGCTCCGGCGTCCATCTCGAAACCGTCGATCGCGACGAAGGTGACGCCGGCGGCGCCCAGATCCGCCTGCAGGAAGCAATCGGCGGCGTAGCTCTCGCATTCCCACAGTCCGACCTGCGCCGTCACGCCGGGATCCGCCCGCACTCCGACCACGTTCCACGCGTTGTCGGTAGTGACCACGTCCGACCAGATCACTTCCTCGGTCCGCGCGATCGGGCTGTTCGGAGCCATCGGAAGACTCGGTCCCATTCCGATCGTGAAGAACGCGTTCCCTGCGGGCGCTTCCTCGGCGACCATCACGAAGCCGTACCAATCGGACACGGCGGGCGTGTAGGAGAACCACTCTCCCTGCGGAACGGCATGGTTCGCGCTCTCTGCGACCCGCAAGTTGCGTTGCAGGTACGGATCTCCTCCGGCGGAGCTCATCAAGAAGATGCTTCCGTCCACGTGCTGGATCAGCGCGTCATAGAGACGGAAGAAGTAGGTCGTGCCCGCCTCCAGGTAGGTGTCCCAGACGCGGCACAGATGAGAGCTTCCCCAGGTGTCCGACTCAAATCCGTTGAAGATCTCCGTGCCTTGCTCCCACTCGGTCGTATAGGAGTTGACTCCGCTCACGCGGTGCACGCGCAAGTAGTCGGTTGACGCGCCGCCGTTGTAGTCCGCCGCGATGAACTCCACGTTCGGATAGTGGGTCGAGGCCGCGAGCTCGGTCTGGTAGGTCGACTCCCCGAAGAGCGACATCGAGACGTTGGTGTTCGCTCCCGGCCGCACCGCTGCCACCGCCCAATAGCCGGAAGAGGGAACATAACTGTACAGCTTGAGATCCAGGAACGAGGTGCTCGGAGTCTCTTCGGCCAGCGTGTTCGGCGTCGGGCCGATCTTGATCTCCCAGTTTCCATCGACTTCGTTGTTCGACCAGACGATCAGCCCGTAGACGTCGTCCTGAGGCACCGTGAACGTGAAGCTCTCGCTGATTCCGGCGGGCCAGGAGTCCGCTTCCGATTGCTCGAGTCCGCTCGTGCGTCCGGCGTAGTAGGGATTGGTCCCGCCTCCCGGGTTCGACTTGTAGAGCGCCATCCCGAGGTCGAGCCCCGGGGTGGTGATGTCGAGATCGAAGGTGATGGTCTCGCCTCCGAAGAGCGGGACGTCGAACGCGCGGACCACGTTGTAGTCGTGCCAGCTCTGCGCGCGATCGACTCCGTCGGGAAAGAGCATCCCCGTTCCGCTCTCGTACGCGAGCACGTACTGGCCGCTGCCGGAGAACTTCGAGAGATCGACGAAGTCCTGACCGAGCTCGTTCCGGTTGAAGTCTCCCGCCACGTAGTTGACGAAGTTCGGCGCGTGGCCGGTGGAGCTCGCCTGGAAGTACCGGTAGTTGTTCTCTCCGTATACCCGCAAGTCATAGGCGGCGGTATTGCGTGCGCGGACTCCGATCACGCTCCAGCTCGGCCAGACCTGCTTCGCGACCATGCCCCAGTCGGTGTTGGTGTGGATGAAGTAGCCGTTGTGGAACAGCTCGTAGAGATTCTGCGGATCGCCGCCGTCGTTCCAAATCGTGGTGTCGAGCAGTCCGTTGCCGTCGTCATCGATCCACCCCCAGTGCCGCTGGGTGTAGCTGCAGGGAGGAACGCCCGCGGAGTTGAACTTCATCATGCAGGAGATCGAGGCGCCGCACGGATCCGACTCGCAGTTGCCGTTGGGAACATCGTCGGTCAAGTAGCAGCTTCCCGCGATGTCGCCGCATCCCCAGCCGTTGCAGTTCCCGTACTCGTCGGCGGCTCCATAGCAGTGACCCCACTCATGGGCCCACGTCTGCCAGGTCGCCGAAGGAGGGATCTTGCACGCGCCGCGCTCCATGCTCGCCGTCGCCGTGAAGAACACGTCCGCCGGTTGGAAGACTGCGATCACGTTGTCCCATCCGCCCCACTGGTCCTGATACCAGACGGTCAGCTCGTCGCTGAGGAACCCGTCTCCGTCGTCATCGGTGAATCCGAGCTCGGCGCAGGCGTCATCGATCCAGCCGTGCGATCCCGGATCGGGAAGCTCGTCCTCGAGGTTGCAGATCACGTAGTAACCTTGGCCGGTGTCTTCGTGATCGAAGCGCATGTACGCGTTCGCGGGAGCCTGGTCGCGGTACCAATCCTTCGCCTGGTTCGCCTTGGCGATCGACTGGCCGCGCTCTTCCGCGCTCCAGGTCTTACTGCCGTGGTTGACGAACACGTGCAGGATCAACGTGGTGCCGCGCGCGTAATGGCAGGTGTCGTCCTCGAGGAACCCGAGCTGGTCGCAATAGGCGCTCCCGGCGAACGGGATCGGGCTGTCGTTCATCACACAATTGGTGGGCGGAATTTCGTCATAGGCTTCCATCGCCGCGGCGATCTCCGCGTCGGTCGGGCTTTGTTCCATCACTGCGCGCGGACCGGACATCGGCAAGGAAGGAGTGCCGTGGTCGGTCCGGAGCGAGGTGCTCTTCGCATTCGAGGCCTGGTCTTCGGCGACGCTTCCTTCCAGCGTACCCGGTGTTCCATTGATCGCGGACGGAGAGAGGGACGAGAGTCGCGCGAGCTTCTCTTCCGCGGAGGATCCATCGAGTCTTCCGTCCTGGAGATCTTCCGGAGTCAACTCGCGAGTGCCCGCGGCTTCCGCGGCGGCAACGGCGGCGCGAGCCATGGCCAGCTTCTGTTCGATGCGCCGCTGGATCGCCTGCTTCCTCGAGAGAATCGGATCGGACTCTCCGCCGGGCACCGGTTGCGACGCGGAATCGCTCTGGTTTGGCTGCCACGTCTCGACGGTCTCACCGCCGTTTGCCGCGGGACCCATCTGTGGAAGTTCAGGTTCGTTCTGTCGGGCGTGTCCGCTCCACGCTCCCGCGAGTGAAAGGGAGAGAGTCGCGCAGACGGTCAGCCCGATCGCGCGAAGGGACGAAAGGTGGATTCGCTGGCGTTTCATGGGGAAGTCAGTCCTCCTGCTACCTGTGACCTGGCGCGGACCGCCGACAAGGGCGGCGCTGCCAGCCTGGAAATCCGTCGTGGAGCCTCCACTTCGGTCGCGTATGAAGGGCTCTAGCGAACGGCCGTGCCA
>CAMPIC010000425.1 GCA_946886185.1 uncultured bacterium | reverse complement strand
GAACCTCTGGACGGATTCGCCACATACCGCTGCAACGGAGTGCCGCGCACTAGCTCCCACAAACGCCATTGCGCTTCCAACGGACGCACGCAGTCGAAGAGGAGAAAGCGGAGATCCGGCCGTCTCGCGCGCAGGATCGAATCCGCGGCTGCGAGCATGCGCGCCGCCGCGGGCTGGAGGTAGCAGGTCGACAGGTCGGAGTAGATGGGCTGCCCGAGAAGGTTGTCGGAGCCGGCGTACTTCAGATCGATGAAGAGACGCGGGGCGCGACGACGCGCGTCCATCAGGCCGGCTCTTACATAGCGCGACGTGTCCGGACTAGCCGAACTCGGTGCTTCGCCAGCGGTGACCGGATCGTGCGACGCGGAGTCCGTGGAATCAGCGAGGTATGAGGTAGCGAAGCGATCGGAAGTCTTCAAGCTACCGGCCAGAGCGGAGTCGACAGGAGGCGCGATTGTCCGCGCGGAATCCTTCGATTGTCGGGCCCTTTCCGCTTCGCTTCGGTCGGGTGCCCCCGCGCGCAAGTACAAGATCCCGGCGGCGCAGAGAACCGATGCCGCGCCGATCGTTACGATCGCGCGCGGCGAAATGGACGGTCCTGTTCCCTTCCACTCCATCCTGACCGGAAGGCAAGTGCCGTTCCTTCTCCAGGCACCCCGGTTGTTTAGTGGACTCCGCGATTTGTCCCCAGGCGTAACTAGTTGTCCCTAAGCGGATAGGCCATGCACAGAGGAATTCGCTCCGCTCGAGGGGCGCTGCTCCGGGCTATGGTATTCTGCCCCTTTGCCGGCAATTCGATCGGCCGGGGAATCGCTGACCACGCCGCCGCGCGGAGGCAAGGAGCGGCTCCGCACAATCGCATCACCTCTTCACTCACGCTGGATCACAAAATGAACGACGCCTCGAAACAGTTCGCAGCCCAATCGCTGGTCGCCGTCCTCGTGCTCAACGGGATCCTTCTGGCGGCCATCCGCTTCCTGAACGCAGACGTTCCGATGAATCCGGCCACGTACGGCGCGGGCGCGGCGCTGAGCCTGGTGCTTTGGCTCGCCATCGTCGGAATCGCGCGACAAGGGTTCGCGAAGGCCACGACGACGACCCGGCCCTCCCGGGGGCAAGATCGCAGCCCAATAGAGAAGAGGGCTCCTGCGCCCCAAGCTCCGGCAGCGGCGCCTGCGCCCTCCCCGGCGGCTCTTGCAGAAGTGGCCAATTCAGGCGCGGTCCAGATGCTCGCGATTCTCCAACGCAAGGGTCGCCTCATCGATTTCCTGCAGGAAGACATCCGCGCGTATGCGGACGCGCAGATCGGCGCCGCGGTCCGTAACGTGCATGAGGGATGCCGCGAGGCGCTCGCCGAGTACATCCAGCTCGAGGCGATCTACCCGGAGGCGGAGGGAAGCAAGGTCAGCGTACGCGACGGCTTCGACGCTCGATCGGTCCGTCTGGTCGGCAATGTGAGCGGGCAGCCGCCGTTCCAGGGGACGTTGCGCCATCGCGGTTGGCGCGTCGCGCGCATCCGTCTTCCCGAGCGCGTGGGCAACGCGGCCGACGAAGCGGTAGTCGCAACCGCCGAAGTAGAAGTCGGGAGCTGATCAGGGCGCATGCAACCATCGAAGTACATCATCGGAATCGACCTCGGCACGACGCACTGCGCGCTCGCCTACACCCGCGCCGACGATCCGGAAGCCGCCTCGGTGCGGATCTTCGAGATTCCGCAGCTGGTGAATGCCGGCGAAGTGGCCGCGCAATCGTTGCTGCCGTCGTTCTTGCTCCTCCCGGGTCCGCAGGAAGTGCCGGCCGGCGGCCTCGCTCTCCCGTGGAAAGAGAACGCGGATCTTGCCGTCGGAGTGTATGCGCGCGACCGGGGCGCGGAGCTCCCGGCTCGCCTGATCTCTTCCGCGAAGTCGTGGCTCAGCCATCCCGGCGTGGATCGCCGTGCGTCCATCCTTCCGTGGGATGCTCCGGAAGACGGAAGACGAATCTCTCCGCTCGATGCCAGCAGCCGATTCCTCGAGCATCTGCGAGACGCGTGGAACGCCCAGATGGGCGATGCGGATGAAGATCGTCTGGAGAATCAAGAGATCTATCTGACGGTACCGGCATCGTTCGATGCGGTCGCCCGCGAATTGACGGCGCAAGCGGCGCAGACTGCCGGCCTGCGCGAGCTGACATTGCTCGAAGAACCGCAAGCCGCGTTTTACGCCTGGATCGCATCGCACGAGCGTGGATGGCGGGAACAGATCGCGATCGGCGAATCGATCCTGGTGTGCGACGTCGGCGGAGGAACGACCGACTTCAGCTTGATCGAAGTCGTGGAAGAAGAGGGCAACCTCGATCTGCGGCGCGCCGCGGTGGGCGACCACATCCTCCTGGGCGGCGACAACATGGACTTGGCGCTGGCCTATGCGCTCCGCGCCAAGCTCGCGCGCGCGGGGACTCAGCTTGACGCCTGGCAGTTCCGCAGCCTCTGGTATCGATGCCGCGCGGCCAAAGAACGTTTGCTCAGCGATCCATCGCTCGAGGCCGAACCGGTCGTGCTGCTCGGGCGAGGAAGCTCGCTCATCGGCGGAACCATTCGCACCGAGCTGACGCGCGCGGAAGTCGAGGACATCCTCAGCCAAGGATTCTTCCCGCTCGTCGAAGCGACGGATCATCCGGAGAAGAAGCCGCAGACCGGAATTCGCGAAATGGGTCTGCCTCACGCGGCCGACCCAGCCGTCACGCGGCATCTCGCGGCATTTCTCCATCGTCAGACCTCGCCGAACGGAGCCGGCTCAGTCCGCTTTCCCTCCGCCGTCTTGTTCAACGGGGGCGTGATGAAAGCGAATCCGCTCCGGCAGCGGGTGCTCGATGCGCTCGCTCATTGGACCGGAGAGAGCGTGCGTGAGCTCGAGGCCCGTGATCTCGATCTATCCGTGGCGCAGGGCGCGGCGTACTACGGCTTGGCGCGGAAGGGACACGGCATTCGCATCCGGGCCGGAGCTCCACGCAGCTACTACATCGGGATCGAGAGTGCGATGCCCTCCGTTCCAGGCGTGCCCACGCCGATGAAGGCGCTCTGTGTGGTGCCGTTCGGAATGGAGGAAGGCACGCGCGCGGAGATTCGGCAGCGTTCGTTCGGTCTCGTCGTAGGAGACCAGGCGGTGTTCCACCTGCTCGCCTCCAACGTGCGCAAGCACGACGCGGTCGGGGATGTGGTCGAGGACTGGAACGAGGAGATCGAGGAAGTGTCCGCGATGGAGACGCTGCTCGAATCGCCCGACGACGCTTCCGGATCGCTTCTTCCCGTTTGGCTCGAAAGTCACATCACGGAGGTCGGAACTCTCGATGTGTGGTGCGTCGCGCGTGACTCCGATCGCCGCTGGCGACTCGAATTCAATCTCCGTGAGATGCAGAAGACGCCGAGCTGATCACGACGAGGCGTTGATCCGATGGGCGAGCTGATCACGCGAAGCGTTGATCCGATGGGCGAGCTGATCACGACGAGGCGTTGATCCGATGGGCGAGCTGATCGCAGAACCGCGGACGCGATCGGCACGCAAATCGCCGACAAACACGAACCGATCGGACGCACGTATCGGCCGCGCACACATCACCAGAAGGACTCATTTCATCCGTGGAATCGCCGTTCGACCCGCAAGAGCTGACGCAGCACTATGTGATCGGCATCGATCTGGGCACGACCAACTCCGCGGTCGCCTACGTCGATCTGACGCGGAAGGCGCGCGAGGTCCAGTTCTTCGAGATCGCGCAGCTCGTCGCGCCGGGGGAGGTCGCGCCCCGCTCCATCCTCTCATCGTTTCTCTACCTT
>CAMPIC010000424.1 GCA_946886185.1 uncultured bacterium | reverse complement strand
TACGCGCCTGCGCGCCACGACCGGGGCCAGTTACGCGCCTGCGCGCCACGACCGGGGCCAGTTACGCGCCTGCGCGCCACGACCGGCGCCAGTTACGCGCCTGCGCGCCACGACCGGGGCCAGTTGCGCGCCTGCGCGCCACGACCAGCGCCAGTTGCGCGCCTGCCGCACGACCCGGGCCAGTTACGCGCCTGCCGCACGACCGGGGCCAGTTGCGCGCCTTCGCGCCACGGTTCATCATCCCGCGAATGGCCAAGCGGAAGAAGCGACCTTCGATCCAGCCGACCCGCGGAGTCACCCGGCGCGCGGAGAAGCGGAGGCGACTCGCCACCAAGGCGACCGGTGGAGTGCCTGCGTCCGTCTCGGCGCGGCGCCGGCGATCGTTCCGACTCCAGTTCGACATGCTGCCGCAACCGGACGACACGACCTGCGGCCCCACCTGTCTCCATGCGGTCTACCGCTACTACGGGCTCGAAATGGACCTCGGGACGGTGGTCGCCGAGACGGGAGCGCTGGAGGAAGGTGGTACCTTCGCGGTGCTCCTGGGGTCGCACGCCCTCCGCAATGGATTTCGGGCCGTCATCTACACCTTCAACATCCAGGTGTTCGACCCCACCTGGTTCCAGCGCCCCAAGGTGGACCTGCGCGCCAAGCTGATCGCGCAGAAGGCGATCAAGACCGACCCGAAGTTACGCCTCGCATGCGACGCCTACCTGGAGTTTCTCGAGTTGGGCGGGGAAGTGCGCTTCCGCGATCTCACCACCGCCCTCATCCGCAAGCATCTGCGCAACCGGATCCCGATCCTGACCGGGCTTTCTGCGACCTACCTCTATCAGACCGCGCGGGAAGCTCCCCCCGACTTTCGATCGGACGATGTGGGAGGCCTGCCGGCCGGGCATTTCGTCGTGCTCTGCGGATACGACGCGGCGAAGCGTAAGGTGCTGGTCGCCGATCCGCTCCATCCCAATCCGCTCGCGTCGCGACATCAGTACAGCATGGACATCAATCGCGTACTCTGCTCCATTCTTCTCGGGGTCGTGACCTACGATGCCAACCTGCTCATCCTCGAACCGGACGGGGCGACCGAAGCAGAATCCGAATCCGGCGGGAGGTCCGGTGGAGCACCGGCTCGTGACGAATGACCGTCCTCGTGGTCGTCAACAATCCGAAGAACTGGCCGCTGCACCTCGGGGGCGTGGAGCTCTTGTCCGCCCGCGAGTACCTCACCGATCCAGCCTGGAGCAAAGTCCGCGCCGCCAAAGTCTTCAACCTCTGCCGGTCCTACAGCTATCAGAGCCTGGGCTACTACGTCTCGCTGCTCGCGGAGGCGCGCGGGCATCGGCCGCTCCCCGCGGTCAGCACGGTGCAGGATCTCAAGAACCAGGCGGTGCAGCGTCTCGCTTCTGAAGACATCGACGAGCTGATCCAGAAGAACCTGCACAACATCCAGTCGGCGGAGTTCGAGCTCAGCATCTACTTCGGCCGCAACCTCGCGCGCAAGTACGACCGGCTGAGCCTCAGCTTGTTCAATCTCTTTCCCGCGCCGCTCCTCCGCGCCAGCTTCAAACGGGTGGAAGACCGCTGGACCATGCAGTACATCCGCCCGATCGCGGCGAGCGAGATTCCGCAATCGCATCGTCCCTTCGTGGTGGAGATGGCCAACGAATACTTCGCGGGCCGTTTGCCCTCCCGGCGAAAGAAGACCAACTATCGCTACGATCTGGCGATCCTGGTCGATCCGGAGGAAGAGAATCCGCCCTCCAACTCCAAGGCTCTCGAGCTGTTCAAGGATGCGGCGGAGGCGTGGAGCATGCAGACCACCCTGATCGAGCGCGACGACTATGGACGGCTCGCCGAGTTCGATGCGCTCTTCATCCGCGAGACCACGCGCGTGGACCATCACACCTTCCGTTTCGCCTCGCGGGCGGTCGCCGAGGGGATGGTGGTGATCGACGACCCGCAATCGATCCTGCGCTGTTCGAACAAGGTGTACCTGGCCGAAGTGTTGCAGCGCCACGGCATCCCGTCCCCCCGATCGGTCGTGGTGCATGAAGACAATCTCGAAGAGACGATCCGCGATCTGGGATTGCCCTGCATCGTCAAGATGCCGGACAGCGCCTTCTCCCAGGGAGTGTTCAAGGTCGACACCGAGGAAGAGTTCATGGCGAAGGCGAACGCGATGCTGGAGGAGTCGGACCTCATCATCGCGCAGGAGTTCCTGCCGAGCGAATTCGATTGGAGGATCGGCGTCCTCAACCGCCAGCCGCTCTATGCCTGCCGCTACTTCATGGCGGACGAACACTGGCAGATCATCAACTGGAAAGCGGGGGAGGAGGAGGATTACGGGCGCGTGCAGGCGGTCCCGCTCCAGGACGTCCCCGTCAACGTCGTCCGCAACGCCGTCAAAGCCGCGAACCTGATGGGAGACGGTCTCTATGGCGTCGACATGAAGCAGAAGGGCAAGAAAGGATTCGTGATCGAAGTGAACGACAACCCGAGCCTGGATCACGGATACGAGGACGGAGTCCTGGGACCCGCGCTCTACGAGCGCATCATGGCGGTGTTCGTGCAGCGCATCGAAAGCGGCAAACGCGGATGAGCGCCGGCACTCCGCTGCGCCTGTTCCAGGGGTTCGGGATCGAGCTCGAGTACATGGTGGTCGATGCCGCGTCGCTTTCGATCGCTCCGATCGCCGATCAGATCTTGCACGAGGTCACCGGCGAGTACAGCGACTACGAGTCGGAGAAGACAGCCTGGTCGAACGAGCTCGTTCTTCACGTCATCGAGCTCAAGACGAACGGTCCCGCTCCTTCGTTGGACCCGCTTCCGGATCTGTTTCTCTCCGATGTACGCAAGATCAACTCGATCCTGCGACCACGTGGCGCGCGTCTCATGCCAGGCGCGATGCATCCGTGGATGGATCCGCGCGTCGAGAGCCACCTCTGGCCGCATGAATACAGCCTGGTGTACGAGGCGTTCGACCGGATCTTCGATTGCTCGGGACATGGCTGGTCGAATCTGCAGAGCATGCACATCAATCTGCCGTTCGGGACCGATGAGGAGTTCGGACGCCTTCATGCGGCGATCCGGATCCTGCTGCCGATCCTTCCGGCGCTCGCCGCGAGCTCTCCGATCGTGGAGTCGCGTGCGACCGGCCTGCTCGACAATCGCCTCGAGTTCTATCGGATGAACGCGCGCCGCGTGCCCGCCGTCGCCGGGAATGTGATTCCGGAGGTAGCCAGCTCGCGCGCCGAGTACGAGCGGGAGATTTTGGAGAAGGTGTACGCGGGGCTCGCTCCCTTCGATCCCGAAGGCATCTTACGCCACGAATGGGCCAACGCGCGGGGAGCGATCGCGCGATTCGACCGCGACGCGATCGAGATCCGGGATTTGGATGTCCAGGAGTGCGCGTGGGCCGATCTGGCCATCGCGGCCGCGATCGTTTCCGCGCTTCGGGCGATCATCGACGAGCGCTGGGCGCCGCTGGCGCGCGTCCGCGACTGGCCGGGCGAGCCGTTAGCGGATCTCTTCTTGTCCACTCTGCGCGATGCGGACGCGGCCGCCGTCGACCGTTCGGACGCGGCCGTCATCCGGAATTCCGGAAACCTCGCGCATTTCGGGATGAACCGCGATCGCGCCACGGCGGGCGAGCTCTGGGCGCATCTCATTCAGGAGACGCTGTTTTCGTCTCCCGATGCGGCGATCTGGAAAGAGCCGCTCGAAACGATTCTGGCGGAAGGTCCGCTAGCGCGCCGCATTCTAGCGCGCCTCGGTGTCCCGCCGTCGACGACGCAGGCGATTCCGCGCGAACGGAT
>CAMPIC010000423.1 GCA_946886185.1 uncultured bacterium | reverse complement strand
CCGCCTTGATCGCGTCCAGGTCGTCCAGGGCCTGCCCCAGGCTGATGCCCGGCGCAAGGTTGGCCGTGAGCGTGGCGGACCGGACGCGGTTGAAGTGATTGAGCTCTTTCGGAGCCACGTCCTCCTCGACATCGACCACGTTCACCAGACGCACCAGATCCCCGCTCGTCCCGCGGACGTAGATCTGCTCGATGATGTCGGGGCGGGCGCGGTCGGTTGGACGCATCTGCACGATCACGTCGTACTGCTTGGAAGCGCGCTTGAAATCGGTCACGACTCTTCCGCCCAGCAGCGACTCCAGCGCTGTGCCGATCTCGGTGACCGAAACGCCGAGCTGCGCGGCGCGCTCCCGGTCGATGTCGATGGAGAGCTCCGGCTTGTTGAGGCGGAGGTCGGTGTCGAGATTGATGAGGTATCCGAGCTCCGAACCCTTCTGCATCATCACCCCGACCGCCTGCCCCAGCTCTTCGTACGTATCCGCCTGGAGGACGTACTCGACGGGGGAGGAGGCGAAGTTGCCCAGGGAGGGTGGATTGACCACGAACGCGAGCACTCCCGGAATCGAGAAGGTGCGCGGGAAGAGCTCTCCCACCAGCTGCTGAGCGGTCTTGTCCCGCTCCTCCCGTGGCTTCAGGTTCAGGAAGAGGAAGCCGTTGGTAACGCGCCCCGGGCCGCCGAATCCGAGACCGGTGGCGGTGAAGAGCGCGTGCCGCTCCGGCAGCGGCAGGAGGATGTCCTCGAGCTGGCGCATGTACTTGTCGGTATAGTCGAGGGTCGATCCTTCCGGAGCGATCACGATCCCGAAGGCGACGCCGCGATCTTCCGGCGGCACCAGCTCACGCGGGAGCTGTGTGAACAGGAAGACCGAAACCACGACCAGCACCGCGGAGATGCCGAGCGCCACCGCGCGGTGGTGCAGCGTCGATCGGAGGATCGAGCTGTAGGTCTGATCAAGCTTGAGGAAGAAGGCGTCGAAGGAGCGCTGGAAGCGGCCCGTTCCCGTGCCGTGCAGCGGCCGCAGGATCTTCGAGCAGACCATAGGAGAGAGGGTGAGCGCCACGAAGGTCGAGATCGCGACCGCGACCGCGAGGGCGAGGCCGAACTCGCGGAAGAGCCGGCCCACGGTGCCGGTGAGGAACGCCACCGGAATGAAGATCGCGACCAGCGCGAGCGAAGTCGCGAGGATCGCGAATCCGATCTCCTTGGCTCCGTCGAAAGCCGCTTGGAGCCGGCTCTTTCCCATCTCCAGATGGCGATAGATGTTTTCCAACATGATGATCGCGTCGTCCACCACCAATCCGACCGCCAGCACCAACGCGAGCAAGGTGAGGATGTTGATGGTGAAGCCGAAGAAGTAGAGCGCCGCGAAGGTCCCCACGATCGAGATCGGGATCGCCAGCGCCGGCACCAGCGTAGCGCGCAGGCTCTTCAGGAAGACGAACACCATGAGGAGCACGAGGAGCACCGCGATGAAGATCGTCTCGGTCACTTGGTGGATCGACTCGTCGATGAACTGCGAGGAATCATACGCGGTGTCGAGCCGCATTCCCTCGGGCAGCAGCGCGCCCAGGCGTGGGAGGGCGTTGCGGATCTCCTCGGCCGCCTCGAGGGTGCTAGCGGTCTTCTGCTTGACGACGCCGAGCCCTACCGCCGGTTGGCCGTTGTAGCGTGCGATGGTGCGCTCATCCTCAGGGCCGAGCGTCACCTCCGCGACGTCGTTCAGATAGACCAGCCGAGAGTTCGACTCGGCGACCACGATCTGGCCGAACTGTTCCGGGGTGGAGAGATCCCCCCGCGTGCGCACCGAGAACTCGCGCGTCGCACCTTCGACGCGGCCGCCCGGAATCTCGGCGTTGGCGCGACGAATCGCATTCTCCACGTCGGTCGGCGTGAGCCCATAGGCGGTGAGCCGCCCCAGATCGAGCCAGACCCGCATCGCGTACCGCCGCTCTCCTCCGATGAACACGGAGGCGACTCCCGGCAGCCTCTGCAGCTGCTCCTTGAGGATGCGATCGGCGACTTCCGAGAGCTCCAACCCGCTGTGGCGTTCGCTGGAGAGTGCGATCCAGTAGATGGGCTGCGCGTTGGTGTCCACCTTCGAGACGACCGGGTCTTCCGCCTCGGCGGGCAAGGCGCCGCTTGTGCGGGACACGCGATCGCGCACGTCGTTGGCCGCCTCTTCGACGTCTCGACTCAAATCGAATTCGATGGTGATGCTGGATCCCTGCTCGAGGCTCGAGGAGGTCATCGACTTGATGCCCTCGATGGTGGCGAACTGCTCCTCGAGGACGTCGGTGATCTCAGTCTCGACCACGGAGGGAGAGGCGCCGCGATAGTAGGTGGTCACCGAAACGATCGGGGGATCGATGTCGGGATATTCGCGCACCGGCAGCCTCGTCAGTCCGATCACCCCGAAAAGGATGATCACGATGCTCATGACGGTGGCGAAGACGGGGCGCTGGATCGAGATTTCGCTCAGCTTCATGGATTCCTCGCTTGCGCTTGGTCGCCGGCGGAGTTGACCGGCATGACCTTCGCTCCCGGATAGAGCTTCTGATGGCCCGCGGTCACCACCGTCATTCCCGGAGTGAGTCCTTCGAGGATCTGCACCGCGGCAGGCAGGCGGATGCCGGTCTTGACGACCGTGCGCACCACGCTGCTGTCGGGCCCTACCGCATAGACCAGGTTGTCGTTCCCTTCGGAGAAGATCGCCTCGCTGGGGACCGTGACGGCGTCGGGATGGGTGGCCAGATCCACCGAAATGTCCGCGGACATTCCCGGACGGAGCGAATTGTCCGGATTGGGAACGCGCGCGATCACGGTGGCGGAGCGAGTTTCCGGATCCAGCACCGGATCGACCATGTAGATCTGACCCGTGGCTTCCAAATCCGGGAACGCAGTAGAAGTGACGGTCACCGACGCGTCGCGCTCGAGGCGGGGCGCGTATCTCTCCGAAGCGTTGAGGTGGACCTCGATCTCGTCCAATCGAGTCAGCACGGTGATCGGCTGCCCCGGTTGTACGTACGCTCCAACGGATTGCTCGGTCGAGACGACCTCGCCGGAGAACGGAGCCACGATTCGCGTCTTGGCGAGACGCGCTTTGGCGAGGGCTGCTTCCGCTTCGGCTACTTTGAGCGACGCGGCGGCATCGTCGAGATCCTGCGCCGAACCGGCCCGCTGCTCCACCACCGTGCGCACTCGTTCGAATGCGTTCGTGCTCTGTTCCAGGACCGCCTCCGCGCGCGCGAAGGATGCCTGGAGCTCGTCATCCTCGAGCTGGGCGAGAAGCGTGCCGCGTCCGACCTTGTCCCCCTCGCGGAACGGCAGCGAGCGGATGATGCCGCCGATTTCAGAGACGACGGTGATCGATTCGACGGCGTGCACCGTGCCGACCGCCTGGAACTGCTCCACGAGATCTTGCACCACGACGGGCGCCACTTCGACCGGAGTCGGAGGGCGCTGCATCGCGCCCATGGCGCCCCCGCCTCCTCCGTCCTTGGAGCAACCCGCGCCCGCGAGCAGGAGTAGGAGGGAGAGCGCGGCCAGCGAGGCGGTGCGAGACCGCCGGAGAGCGCTGGCGCTGCGAATGAATTCTGTCATCGGATCATCCTCGTTCTCTTCGAAGTCGGTCCCGGAACGAACTGCTGGATTCGAGATGTGCGGCCGTCTGGAGATCGGCCCTCTTTCTGGGTAGGGGTCGATGTTCATGGGAGCTCGCCGCCGATCAGAGCGCGCAGCTCGGCGGCCGCGCTCGCGGTCCGGACCAACGCATCGGAGAACCTCTCCTGGCTGGAGGCGAGATCGGCGCCGAGGCGGACC
>CAMPIC010000422.1 GCA_946886185.1 uncultured bacterium | reverse complement strand
ATCCTCGCCGTGCAGATGATGCTCGACTTCTTGGGCGAAGAACGGGCGGCGCGCGCGGTCGAAACCGCGGTGCGCGGCGCGCTGGTCGAAGGAGAAATCCCCTCCGCGAACGCGAACAATGGGCTTTCCACCGAGCAGATGGGAGCCATCATCCGGCGCCGCGTGAAGGAATCCTGGGCTTGAGAAGCGGGCGGGCCTCCGGTCCGAAGCTCGCATCGGGCGTAAGAGTGCGGCGGCGGTCCGGCGATGCGTGCGATTCTCGGAACGCTTCGTCATCGTTCCGCGATCGAGGCCTCGCATCATTCCGTAGAGCTCCGCGAGAGTGGCGGAACTGGCAGACGCGCTGGATTTAGGTTCCAGTGAGGAAACTCGTGGGGGTTCGAGTCCCCCCTCTCGCACCAAGCGATCTGGAGGACGTGTGAAGTCGACCGTGGAAGAGAAAGGCGCCTGGCAGAAGGCGATCGCCATCACCCTCGAGCCCGAGACCGTGGATGCGCGCATCGAGCAGGTGGTCGGGAAGTATCGCAAATCCGCGCAGTTCCCCGGATTCCGCAAAGGGAAGGCTCCGGTCGAGATGGTGCGGACCGCCTTCTGGGATCGGATCGAGAACGAGGTGCTCTCCTCGCTCCTTCCCGAAGCGATCGATCAGGCGATCGATGAGCACGAGCTGAAGGTCGCGACCACGCCGCGAGTCGAGGACTTGCACTTCCATCCGGGCGAGGAGATGCGCTTCACCGCCGTGGTGGAGATCTGGCCGGAGGTCGATCCGCAGGGCATCGACTCGGTCCGCCTTCAGGAAGTGGTGTGGGAAGTGGACGAGGAACAGGTCGACGTCGCTCTCGACTCGCTGCGGGAGCGGGCCACCAAGTTCGAACCGGTGGAGCGTCCGGCCGCGGACGGCGATGTCGTCGACGTGATCATCCAGGCTGCGGATCGCACCGGGAAGCCGGTACCCGCCGCCAAACGGCAGGAGGCGCGTCTCGAGGTGGGAGGAGAGACGCTCCTTCCGGAGTTCCGGGAGGCGACTCGGGGGATGTCCGCGGGCGATCGGCAAGTGATCCACGTGACCTATCCGACCGATTTCGAGAATCGCGCTCTGGCCGGCCAAAGCCGGACCTTGATCCTGCGAGCGCAGAAAATTTACGAGAAGAAGGTTCCCGCCCGGGACGATGCCTTTGCGCAAACCCTGGGGGCCGCCGACCTGCCGGCGCTGCGGGGCCAGATCCGGGCGCGCATGGAGGCGGGGGAGCAGGAAGAGGCACGGCAGAGGACCTCCGAGATGGCGGTCGACCAGCTGCTCGCCCTCAACCCATTCGACGTCCCCTCCGGCCTGATCGAACGGAGCCTGGAGGTGGGGCTGGAACGGGCCAGGAAAGAAGATCCGCGGCTCGACGAGGAGCAGTTCCGCCTCGGGATCACGCCGCGGGTGGTCCGGATGTGGAAGCGGCGCATCCTCCTCGAATCGATCGGACGCAAGGAGCAACTGGAGATTACCGATGACGAACTAGACGCGAAGCTGCGGGAGATGACAGGGACGCAGGAGCCGGCCAAATTGCGCAAGAGGCTCCAAACGTCCGGCGAGCTCGAGCAGTTGCGCATCGAACTGTTCGAGCGCAAGACGCTCGACTGGCTGCTCGAGCGCATCACCGTCGAGCGCACGCAGAAAGCAAGGCAGTCCGAGCGGCAATCGAATATCATCCTCCCATAGGTGGGGGCGTTTTCGGGACCAACTCAGGAGGCTCGTCCATTCATGTCCCTGGTGCCTTACGTAGTCGAGCAATCGAGCCGCGGAGAACGTTCCTACGACATCTTCTCGCGCCTCCTCAAGGATCGGATCATCTTCGTGGGCACGGCCATCGACGACGTGGTGGCGAACCTGGTCATCGCCCAGCTGCTGTTCCTTGCGGCGGATGATCCGGAGCGGGACATCTCCCTCTACATCAACTCTCCGGGAGGGGTGGTCTCGGCCGGGCTGGCGATCTACGACACGATGGAGTTCATCGGACCCGACGTCGCGACCATTTGCATGGGCCAGGCCGCCTCGATGGCGGCGCTGCTCCTCGCGGCGGGCGCGAAGGGCAAGCGCTCGGCGCTTCCCAACAGCCGCGTCATGATCCATCAGCCCATGGGAGGCAGCCGCGGCCAGGCCTCCGACATGCACATCTATACGAAAGAGATCCTCGCCCAGCGGCAGCGCATGAACGAAATCCTCGCGCTCCACACCGGGAAGGATCCGGAGCAGATTCGGCGTGACACCGATCGGAACTACTTCTTGTCGGCTCTGGAAGCGAAGGAGTACGGGGTGGTCGACGAGGTGATCACGCGGCGCGCGGTGAGGACGTGATTCTCCGAGAGCAAAGGTCCAACGAGAGGAATTTGCTCGTTTCCCGCCTCCGAACGCATCGAACAGGAAATGCAAGGCTCGATTCGAGGGTGATCGACCCCTCGACGAACTCGGGAATGTCTCAGGAGATTCGATGAAGAAGCGCATTAGCTCGCCGCACCCGATCCGATGCTCCTTCTGCGGCCGCGGGCAGGAAGAGGTGGCACGTCTGGTCTCCGGACCGTCGGTCTACATCTGCAGCGAGTGCGTCCGGCTCTGCAACGACATCCTCGAGGGAGATGCCGAACCGCAGGTCACGCTCAACAAAGAGAACCTGCCGAAGCCTTCCGAGATCAAGCGCATCCTCGACGAGTACGTCATCGGCCAGGAGCGCGCCAAGAAGATCCTTTCGGTCGCGGTCTACAACCATTACAAGCGGATCAATCAGCCCGCCACCGTTCACGGCGACGTGGAGCTGGAGAAGGGGAACATCCTCCTGATCGGTCCCACCGGGAGCGGCAAGACCCTGCTCGCGCGCACGCTCTCCAAGCTGCTCAAGGTCCCGTTCGCGATGATCGACGCCACCAGTTTGACCGAGGCGGGATATGTCGGCGAGGACGTGGAGAACATCCTGGTGCGTCTCCTGCAGGCAGCCGATTTCAACCTCGTCGCCGCCGAGCACGGCATCGTCTACGTCGACGAGATCGACAAGATCGCGCGCAAGAGCGAGAACCCCTCCATCACCCGCGACGTCTCCGGCGAAGGCGTGCAGCAGGCGCTCCTCAAGATCCTCGAGGGTACGGTCGCGAACGTTCCGCCCCAGGGTGGGCGCAAGCACCCGCAGCAGAAGTACATCGAGGTCAACTCCAAGGACATCCTCTTCGTCTGCGGCGGCGCGTTCGAGGGAATCGAGAAGACGGTAGAAAAGCGGATCGGCCAGACCGAGATCGGATTCGGAGTGGACGCGAAGAAGCGCGTCGACCATTCGCTCGGAGAGCTCTACGCGAAGATCGAGCCGCAGGATCTGATCCGCTACGGAATCATCCCGGAGCTGGTGGGACGTTTGCCGATCGTGGCCACGCTCTCGGACATGGATGAAGAAGCGATGATGCGGATCCTCACCGAGCCGCGCAACGCGATCATCAAGCAGTATCAGAAGTTCTTCGAAATGGAGGACGTCCGGCTGGAGTTTGCCGACGAAGCCCTCCGCGCGGTCGTCAAGATCGCGTCGCAGCGGAAGACGGGAGCGCGCGGCCTGCGCGCGGTCCTCGAAGACGCGATGCTCAACATCATGTACGACCTCCCTTCCAGGAAGGATGTGGAAGCCTGCATCGTGCACGACGGCGTGATTCTGCGCGGGGAAGCCCCCGAGCTGATCATGCGGGAACGGCACAAGAAAGAGGCGTGACACATCGGGCGGCCTCCCTGGCCGCCCTCACTTCGACGGCCTGGATGGAGGAATTCCCCGGTGGGGTTTGCCATTCGCATGGACGATCGTGAGCGCTGCCCGAGCGGACGGCTGCCT
>CAMPIC010000421.1 GCA_946886185.1 uncultured bacterium | reverse complement strand
GCGGATCGCATTTCCGCCGGTGCACACCACCAGGAAGCGCCCCACCTGACGGTGGCGGAAGCTCCCTCGAATGTGGTTCGATCAGGACATGAATCCTGATCCGATCCAGTTCGATCCCGATGCTCCGGCCACCGGAGACGGGATCTACGGGCTCCCGCACTCTCCCGAGCAGGCCGCGGTCGTGGTGATCCCGGTGCCGTGGGAAGCGACCGCTTCGTATGGCACCGGCACTGCACAAGGACCGGAGGCGATTCTCGCGGCCAGTCAACAGGTCGACCTGTACGACCGCGATACCGGGCGCCCGTATGAGCGCGGTATCGCGATGCTGCCGATCTCTCCGAAGATCGTCGATTGGAATCGCGAGGCGCGCGCGGCCACCGATCGCCTGCTCGAGATCTCCGAAGAGCTGGACGACTGGCCCGGAGCGGATCATCCCGAAGGGGCCGCTCTGACCGCGCTGGTCAACGACTATGGCGCGCGCCTCAATGAGTGGGTGGAAGTGACCGCGGCGCAATGGCGGGCCCGTGGAAAGACCGTGGCCGTGGTCGGAGGCGATCACTCCGTTCCGCTGGGAGCGATCCGCGCCACCGCGCGCGACCATCCGGGCATGGGCATCCTCCATCTCGACGCGCACGCCGATTTGCGCGATGCCTACATGGGGTTCACCTATTCGCACGCATCGATCTTCGACAACGTGATCCGCGAGCCGGCGGTGGGCAAGCTCGTCCAGGTGGGTCTCCGCGACTTGAGCAATGCCGAAGCGCGCGCCATCGACTCCTCGGGCGGACGGATCGTCGGCTTCTTCGATTCCGACCTCCAGGATCGGATGCTGGGAGGAGAGCCGTGGAACGCGATTGCCGATGAGATCGTGAGCGCGCTTCCGGACACGGTGTATCTCTCATTCGACATCGACGGCCTCGATCCGGCGCTCTGTCCCAACACCGGCACGCCCGTTCCGGGTGGACTCGGATTCGCGCAGGCGGTGCGGCTCCTGCGCACCGTCGCGGAATCGGGACGGCGCATCGTCGGACTGGATCTGTGCGAGGTGTCGGCCGGGAGCGACGGCTCCTCGGAATGGGACGCCAACGTCGGCGCGCGACTTTTGTACAAGATGATCGGGTACACGCTGCTGAGCCAAGCGCCGCGAGCTTGATCCGCGTCGCCTCGGGTGCGGACCTTGACAGCTCTGCGAGCAGCCGCAGGACGCCCGGTCTGCAAGACGATCCGGCACACGCGACTACAAGATGATCGGGTATACGCTGCTCACCCAATCGGGGCGAGCTTGATGCGGATCTCCTCGGTGCGCGCGAGCGCGTCGCGGAGAAGCTCCTCCATGTCTCCCAGACGCTCTTCCGCGCGAAGCACCGCCTCGAGCTTGGCATGCGTTTCCGGGCTGTGCGGCATCAGGAACGAGCAGCAGTCGTCGAAGGGCTGGATCGAGATGTCGAAGGTGCCGATGCGCCGCGCTTCATCGATGATCTCTTCTTTGCCGGTTCCGATGAGCGGTCGCAGGATCGGCATGGAAGCGGCCTGATCGATCGCCGCCAGATTGTCCAGAGTCTGGCTCGCCACTTGTGCGAGGCTGTCCCCCGTAACGAGAGCGCGAGCCCGCATCTTCCTCGCCACCAGCTCGGCTAGGCGCAGCATGTATCGGCGGTAGAGCACCACGCGGAGCGGGGCCGGAGCTTGCGTGACGATCTTCTGCTGAATCGCGGCCAGCGGCACGAGATAGAGCCGGGAAGTCGGGTGATGCCGCGAGAGCTGCCGCACCAGCTCGATCGCGAGGTCGACGGAGGCCTGCTTCGTGTACGGCATGCTATGGAAGTGTACGAAGGAGACTCGGCAGCCGCGACCCATCATGCGATAGGCGGCGACCGGTGAATCGATGCCGGAGCTGAGAAGCGCCACCACGCGCCCGGAGCTGCCCACCGGAAGGCCGTCCAAACCTTCGCGGCGATCTCCGTACAGGAGAAAGCGATCGTGCAAGATCTCGACATGGATCTCCAGCTGCGGATCGCGGAGGTCGACCGGCAGATACAACGCCTCGACGACCGCGAGACCCAGGCGCGCATTGAGCTGCACCGACGTGACCGGGAACTGTTTGTCGCTCCGGTGCGATGCGATCCGGAAGCTCGGCGGTTCGGAGTAACGGGCGCTGGCGCGGCGCGTGATCTCCACCACCGCGCGCTCCAACGCATCCGGATCGTCTCTGGAGACGACCTCGCACACCGAGAAGTGCGAGATGCCGAACGTTCCCCCGATGCGTTCCAGGACGCGCGACGTTTCGGACTCCGAGAGTGGCCGGGAGAACTCGAGCAGCAGCCGCCCCGGCAAGCTTTGAATCGCTCGCGAGGGAGCGCCCTCGAGCGCGCGGTGCAGCACGCGCTTGAGCATTCCCAGGAAGAACGCCCGGTTCTTCCCCTTGATGCCCACCTCGCCGTAGTGCACCACGATGGACGTGCCCGACCCGGAGAGGGAACGGGGAGGCTCGTCGACGATCGGTTCCGGATCCATGGGCAGGACGCTAGCCGATCGAGCCCTCAGGCGGAACAACCGACGAGATTTGGAAGGCGAGACCCATCACGTTACGGGCTGGCGTCGTTCTCGAACAGCTGGGGGGACAGATTCAACAGCTTTCCGAGCGGAGCGAGGCGCGCGCGGGCCGAAGGTTCGCCGATGAGCGTCTCGTACACGAATTCCTGCGTCCTCTCGGTTCGGACCGCGACCCCGAGACGCTGCACCAGCTCCAGCAGAGCGACCGCGGCCGATGCATCTTCCTCGCCTCCCGCGACGGCAGCCCGCACCGACTGTTCAAGAATCAATCCGAGCAGTCGCGATGCGCGGCGCGAACGGATCCGAAAGCCGCGGCGATCCATTTCCGCGGCGATCGCGACCGCCTTCTGGTAAGCGCCAGGATCCCGGCTGCCTCGACGCCGCAGGACCTCGGCCTCGAAACGCCGTCCCAGCGTGATCTCTGCAGCCACGCGGAGCTCCAGAGGCAACGGAAAGCCGATCGCCTGGATCGGATCGATCAGGTGCAGGTTCTCCTCGTACAGATGCCGGTACTGCTCGCGGAATCGCGTCACCAGATCGGAGAAGACGAGTGCGCCGACCGGCTCGCGGCTTCTGGGAAGAAGATCGGACGGAGTGAACTCGATCGGTCCGAACTCTTCCTCCACCACGCGTAGCACGCCCGGCAGTGTCGCTTCCAGAAAGCTCATCCTCACCCGCCGAGCCGCCGGTTCATACGACTCCGAGTGGTTGCGCACTCCGCAATAGACGTCGATTCCGCCGAGATGGAAGGCGCAGTAGACCAGCTCCGATTCGCTCTCGGTGGCCGAGCAGCGCAGGGTGACGCGACCCGTCACGAACGAGCGATCCCCCACCTTTGCACGACGGGCGCGGTGCCGGCGCACTTCGAACCGTCCGGCGGGGCGCCCTTCTTCGCGCGCGAGCCGGGCGAATCCGATCTGCGCGGCCATCCGCCGCGGAGTCACGCGCGCCTCCATCGCCTCGGTGCGAAAGAGGTCGGCGCCGTTGCCTTTCTTCGGATCGTTGCTCTGCGCGAGTGCGAGGCGTTCGAGGAACTCACCGCGCGGCGAGGGCAGATCCGTCTCTTCCAGGAGATCGAGGACACGGCCCGCATAGCGCAGCACCTGCACCGTCTCTCCTCGCGCCAGATCGTCCCAGAACCATCCGCAGCTCGTGTACATGAGCATCGCGTGGCGCTGCATCTCGAGCAATCGGAGAAGCTGCGTGCGTTCGGCGCGATTCGGAGCGCGGCGCGCATGCCGCCGAAAGAACTCGGGACCCGAATGTTCCGAGCTCCGGAGCGTGGACGTCCGCGA
>CAMPIC010000420.1 GCA_946886185.1 uncultured bacterium | reverse complement strand
ATCTGCCTCTCTGGCGCGCGCCGCGTTTGCGCACGACGAGGCGCGGCTTGCAGCCACGCGCACGCGCCAGGGGCAGCGGTTCGCCGTTGGTTCTGCCCACGACGGGCCGCGGGTCGTCGCCGCAGCTACGCACGAAGAGCTTCCGCTGCCCGACGCGTACGCAGCACCTTCCTCTCAGACGCCGGTGAATGACGCGCCCGCCGGTTCCGACACGCTCCTGATCCGGTATCACTCGCTCGGCGATGTCATCCTCACGACCGGGCTGATCCGCGCCCTCGATCAGATCGCGCCTGGTTCGATCACCGTCGCCACCGAAGAGCGGTTCTTTCCCGTATTCGAGGGCAATCCGCACGTCGCCCGCCTCTGGGGGCGCACGGAGCTGGAAACGCTCGCTCGCGACCCCTCGCGTCCGCAATTCGCGCACGTGCTCGATCTCCAAGGAACCGCGGGAACGCGCTCCCTGAGTCCACGGTTCGGTCCCAGCCGAACGATCCGTGCTCGGAGCCTGGCGCGTCGCTGGGTGGTCTTGTGGGGCGACCGGCCGCCCCGTCCGAACATCCCGCACGCCGTGGAGCGGTACGCCGAAACCGCGTGGCTGGACGGCGTGGTCGATGCCGCCAACGGCGCGCCCGAAGCGTTCGTGACCGACCTCGATCGAGAAGAACTGGCACGCGAGGCGCCGCAGTGGCAGAGTCGCCCGGCCGGACCGCGGGTGGCCCTCTTGACGGGCGCGTCTCGCCGCAGCAAGGCGTATCCACTCGATCAGTTTCGAGGAGTGGGCGAGCGATTGGCCGCGCAGGGAATGGAGATCGTCTGGGTGGAAGATCCGGCGCGCTCTCCGGCCGAGTCCGTGGGGATTCGCCTCCGCGTCGGTCTGCGCGCTCTCAAGGCGGCGCTCGCGCAGGTGGATTTGGCGATCAGCGGAGACTCCGGCCCGATGCATCTCGCGGCGGCGCTCGGAACGCCCACGCTCGCTCTTTTCGGTTCGTCGGTGCGAGCGTTCGGATTCACTCCGCTCGGGCGAACACGTGTGCTCGAAGTGTCCGGTCTTTCGTGCCGGCCTTGCGGCGTTCACGGACGGGATCGCTGCTGGCGGGGTCACTGGCGGTGCGTGCGTGATCTCACGCCCGAGATGGTAACGATGGAGGCGATGCAGATGCTCCAGGAGGCAGGGACACCGTAATGGATCTCGATTGGCAGACTGCCGCGATTCGACTGGTCCTGGCCGCGGTGCTGGGAGGCGTCATCGGTCTCGAACGGCAGAGGCGCAATAAGAGCGCGGGAGTGCGGACGCACATGATGGTCGCGCTGGGTGCGGCGCTCTTCTCCATCGTTTCCGTGGAGCTTCCGGAGCGGGTCGGAGCGCCCGACTCCGATCCGGCTCGCATCGCCGCACAGATCGTGACTGGCGTTGGATTTCTCGGCGCGGGAGCGATCCTGCACTCGCGCGGGTTTGTCGTCGGTCTGACGACCGCGGCGTCCGTCTGGTTGGCGGCGGCGATCGGCATGACCGCGGGAATCGGCATCCAGTCCCTCGCCGGCATTGCCACGCTGCTCGGTCTCATCATCCTCGTGGCCTCCCACCTGCTCGAACGTGCGCCGCTCCGCTCCGATGAACGGCTCAATCAGATTCAGGTGCGGCTGGCCAATGAAGAATTGGTGCGCGATCTGCAGCGACGCATCAAGGACCTCGGGGGAGAGATCGTCCGTTCTCGATTGGCTGCCGATGGACCAGGCGGGATCGAGGTGAGCCTCGAAGTGATGCTCACGGGGGAGGAGCAGGTCGCGGTCTTGCGTTCGATCCGGGAGATGAGAGACGTTCGAGATCTTCGGATCGACGGGTAGTCTTCCGCCGGTCCTGGTTGTCGGCCGCGAAGCGCTGGACGCCGAGATTTGACGAGGCTGTGACGAGCGCGGCGGCAGTATCCCGGTCAGTTCGAGTCGGCCATGAGGTCATTGGATGGATCCGCTTTCGCACATCGGCATCGTTCCCGCGCCGGAACGACCGCGCATCGCCCGTCTCGACCCGGCGGTGATAGCCAAGATCGCCGCGGGCGAGATGATCCTGCGGGCGAGCTCGGTCGCCAAAGAGCTGATCGAGAACGCGCTCGATGCCGGAGCGAGCCGTATCGAAGTCACGATCGGCGACCGTCCCGACGAAAGCCTCGCCATCGCCGATGACGGAATCGGCATGACCGCCGAAGAGCTGGAGATCGCGCTGGAAGCGCACGCCACGAGCAAGCTGCGCACCGAAGAAGATCTTCTCCGGATCGGTTCGCTCGGATTTCGTGGAGAAGCCCTCCCCTCGATCGGCCGCGTCTCGCGGATGGAGATCGTGACCGCGCCGGAAGACGGGTCGGGATCGCGCGTCTCGATCGAAGGAGGGCACCGCTTTCCGATCGAGCCTGCCGCTCGCAGCCGCGGTACCACCGTGCGGGTGGAGGATCTGTTCTTCAATTCGCCGGTGCGGAAGCGGTTCGCGAAGAGCGCATCCTCGGAGATGCGCGTCTTGAACCGGCTCGTGTCGACTTGCGCCGTCGCGTTCCCCGAAGTGGCGTTTCGACTGGAATATCGTGGGTCGATCCTGCTCGACCTGCCGAGCGCGTCCACGCCGCTCGAGCGGGTCGTGCAGATTCACGGCGCTGCTTTTGCGGACAAGCTCCTCGCGATCGAGCGCAGCGATCCGCGGGTCCGGATCGCCGGTTGGATCGGAGTGCCGGAACTCGCGAGACCGGGCACGCAACACCAGACCTTGCTCGTGAATGGGCGATGGGTGACCGCGCCTTGGGTCTCGGCCGCGCTGCGTCAGGCCTTTGGAGATCTCTTGCCGCCCAATAGGCATCCGTTCGCGATCGTCAGCCTCGGGATAGATTCGACGCGCGTCGACATCAACGTCCATCCCACGAAGCGGGAGATCCGCTTCCTCGACGAATCACTGCTCTTTGGCGAGCTTCTGAGAGCGGCACGCGAGCAGACCGAGCGGCTGGTCCCGACCTGGAGTTTCGATCCTCACGACCGGGGAGGCGGCGCACTGCGGCATTCGCCTGGCGATGGGGATGCGCAGTTGACGATCCCGACGTCGACGAAGGGCTTCGCCTCCAGAGGAGACGGCCTCTCCACCCTCGAGCGACTTTTCGGGGCTCCTCCTCCGCCCGACTCATCGCGCGCGCAGAGTGGAGCATCGATGCATCACTCGGATGTTCCGTTCGCAGGAGCCGCGCCATCGAGCGCAGGTGGAATCGCGGAACGGAGTTCCTCGGACGCCGACGAGTTTGGCATCGATCAGGACGAGGGGACGCGAGGAGATGCGACCCTCACAGACGATGCGGCGCAAACCGGGAACATGATCCGACCGGACGAAACATTCCGATCCGACATCATGTCCGGGTCAAGTATCAAGTCCGGACCCGCGGTGGATGCTCAACCTTCAGGCACCGTGTCCGGCTCGATCGATCCGGCCACTCCCGCTCCGGCAGTGGCCGATCCGCATCTCGTTCCGCTCTGGCAGCTCCACCATCGCTACGTTTTCGCGCAGACGCGGCAGGGGCTCCTCATCATCGACCAGCATGCCGCGCACGAGCGGATCCTGTACGAACAGGCGCTGGCGCGACTGCAGGGCTCGCCTGCGACGACGCAGCAGCTTCTCTTTCCAGCGGTGGTGAACCTCGATTCCGACGAGTGGGACACGTTCCAGGAAGTGAAAGCGGATCTGGTTCAGCTCGGCATCGATGCGGAGGAGTTCGGCCGCCAGGCGGTGCTCTTGCGCGGCGTGCCTGCTTTGTGGAGCGACGATCCCTCCGGCCTCCTTCGCGAGCTTCTGGAAGATCTGGGCGCCGGCGGTCGCGGCAC
>CAMPIC010000419.1 GCA_946886185.1 uncultured bacterium | reverse complement strand
TGTCTACTTCTACCGCCTGCAGGCCGACGGCCAGACGCAGACGAAGAAGATGGTCATCACCCGCTGAGCCTGCGGTGATATCGAGGGAAGGGGAGTCCGAGAGGCTGCCCGCCTTCTGATGACGATCCCCGGCATCCGCACGATGTCGGGGATCGTCGCTTCTCACTCGGGAGGCGCTACGTCACCCGCACGCGCAATCCGCCATCGCAGAGCGGGAGAACCCCTGCGATCGCGCTACGGCGCGGAAGAGGGACCATTGCTGGTCAGAGTTTGCCGGGTGACTCGGCCAACTTCTTTCCGGGTCGTGGTCGAAAGCAGCTGGGGGAACCTTCCAACAACACCGATTCGCACCCGCAACAGACTGTCCCCCAAGTAGATACGCATGTACATCATTCGGGACCAGACCTGGCACGACGAGTGCTTGGTCGACTGGGCGGAAATGCGGAGGTCTTCCGGATACGCAGGACCTTTGCGCGAGTGGAATGCACGTGGGTTCGATGCTGATTGACTCAGGGACGAGTCAGCAAGGCACAAGAGATTCTGTGATCGAAGCGCGGAGAGGGAGCCGAGCTGCGAAATGAAGGTCAGGACGACCATCACGAGGTTCATGACGGCGATCGCGGTCGCGTTGATCGCGCTCTCTTCGCTTACCGACGAGACGCGCGCCCAAATCGAATGGATGAATCTCGAGGACGGCGACATCCTCAACGTGTCTCGCGCCGACGGACTCACTCCCGGATACGTTTCGTTGCACTTCCGGAGATCGCTGGAGAAGAGCGACGATCACGGACAGGTGCTTATCCATCGCTTCGGATTCGAGTACGGACTGACGCCGATGCTCACCATGGGCGGAACCGGCCGCCATCTCCAACAAGTCCGCGGAGATCTGTTCAAGGACGGATTGGGCGACTCGGATCTGTTTCTCAAGATCCATCATCGACCCTGGCAGGAGCTGCCGCTCAGCGTGGGACTGCGACAGACGCTCTCGCTTCCTACGGGCTACGAGGCCGAGCGCCCGGGACTGGCATCCTTCACGTCACGCAATTACGACTACTCGGTCGAAGGGCTCCTCTCCTATCGCACCGACCGTCTGGGTCTGCATCTCAATCCAGGAGCCATCCTTCCCGGAGGAGATGCGCCTACGTTTCTCACCGCCGGCTTCGCGATGGAACTGGATGACATCCTTCCTTTCGGGATCGACATAGCCGGCGAATACTTCACGCGCTGGAACATGGTGGAGCGCGCGTTCCGTTCCGATGTCTATCTCGGCGCGCACCGCTCGCTCTTCTGGGGACTCGCGATCGAAGGCGGAGTGAAGCGCAGACTGCTGGAAACCGACGCAGTCGAACCGGAGATGCAGATCGGCCTGAGCTTCGGACGCATCCACGACGCCAATGCCGACTTGCGCAACATGCCGCCGCCCCGCTATCCGAGCGTCGATCTCGGCGTCCTGCCGGTGAGCTCGTCGATCGTCGATCCCTGGGGCATCGCCGAGCTTATGGACAATGAGTTCCGCACCGCGGGCGATCGCCAGGATCGGGGAGTGCCGATTTTGATCCGGTCCGTTCCGGATGGGTGGACGACGCCGGCGCGCCACTACGCGCTTCGCGTGCACCTCATCAGCATGAGTGATGGCGAGATCCGTGGACCGCGCCTCCCCATGCTCTTCCAGGCTCCGCAGGCGCGCACCGAAGTGCACGTCGAAGTCGAGCTTCTGGGACCCGACGGCCTTCCGCTCGGGCGTCAAACCGTCTTCGTGGGCGTCGCGCAGCAAGGCCTGGGGGCCGAACTCTTCCCCACGACCGTCGCCTACGAGCAGCGAACCGTCCCCGACGAAATCCGCAACGGCCTCCGCCGGGAGGCCGTCCAAAATCTCGCCCGGGAAATCCTCGCCACCGTGGCCTCGGTGATATCAGAGAGGGAGGTAGGATGAAAGACGCCGCAAAAGACGCCGCGACTGCTGCCACTCCCGACGCCCCCGCGCTCCCCACGCGGCGGAACACTCCAAGCCCCGTAATATCGCTGCCTGCGCACGGCTCATGGCCACGCCTGACGATCCTCGCCTCCCTGCTCATCACAACGATCCTCGCATGCCGTTCATCCTCCGAACCCGACCCCGCCGACGACCTCACCCTCTCTCTCGACGCCGTTCCGCTCCTGGTGAAAGCCGCCGACACTCTCGATGTCGCCACCATCTGGGCGACCGTGCTCGAGCATGGGGAACCCGTGCGCGATTCGACGCTCGTCTCCTTCGTGGCGAGCAACGGCAGGATCGAGTCTCACGGATGGACCCGTGACGGCCTCGCGCAGGCGATCTTCCGTCCCGGCGCCCAACCCGGCGTCGCCTCGGTCGTGGCTCAGGTCCGCGCGGTGCGCGACACGGTTCTGCTCACAGTGTACTGATCGGCGTACGGATCGCCCTTTCGTCCCGCGCACATTGCATCCCGCATCCATCTTGCGTTTTGGCGCAGCCAATTCGCGACAAAGGGCGGCGCGTCGACGCATCGTGTAACTTCTTGCCACGAAGGTCGTCGCGACCCCACGACGATCCGTGGCGCGGGATCGTCCCCCACTCCTGGACGAAGGCGCGATTTCGCTCATCCGTCCATCCTCGTGGGAAACACCGGGATCGAACGAGCCCCCTCGGGTTGGCACGAACGATTACGCCCTCACCGTAGCGGTGAACCCCGCACTGCCGGCAGGCGAGACGAGGAAGCCGGCCATCACAGTGGGGAACGCTCGCGAACTTAGCGCTCGAAATTCGCTCCTGATCTTTCGGGCGGTGCCTTCGATCCTTCATGCCCAGAACCAAGGGGGACTCCATGGTAAACATCAAGACGGTTCGCCCGGTGTGGCCGAGCCGGGGCGGCAGATCATCCTCGGATGCAAACGAGACGACGAGGGACATCGCGTCGGCCCGCGTATCCGCGAAAGTCAGGAGTCGCCGAGTGGCCGCGTTCGGCGCCGTGCTGGCGACTTTGACATTTGCCGCCGGATGCAGCGACGAAGCGCCGGTCTCGCCGCTCTACTCGTCGTTCGGCGACTCTCCATCGACCGGACAGGCCGTTGCTCCTGAGCAAGAGGACCTCGGAACCGGGCGCACCCCCGGCAAGGATCCGCATGCGGAGGTGGACGATCTCGATCGCACGACCGATCCTTCGAATCCCCCCGCTCCCGACCTATCCGGCGCGGACATCTCCTACGTTCCCGACATCGAGCACGGTCCATCGCCGAGCACACCAGCCGGGTCGACGGAGAGCGTGATTACCAATTCTCTCGGTGGACACATCGATCATGGCCTGGTTCGCCTGGATGTTCCTGCCGCCGCGCTCGACGTCGCGACCACAACCGTCTTCCGAGTGGAGATCCCTGCCGGCAACGCGTTCCGCGTCAATCTGTATCCGCACGAGGCGCAATTCCGGAAGCCGGTCACACTCACGATCGACTTGTCGGACGCGACCAACGTGGGCGACAACGTCGCTCTCTACTGGTACGACGAAGATGCGAACGTCTGGAGGAACGTGGGTGGGTCGTACGACCCGGTCGCGAAGACCCTCGTCGCGAAACTCAGTCACTTCTCGACTTACGCTCCCGGTCGCGCCGGTTGGAACGGCGGTCCCGGCAAGCCGGAGCTCTACGAGAAGGACTGAGAGACCAGATGGTCCGGGTAGCCGAGCACGGCTCTCTGCAGAGCCGTGCTCGAGCGAACCGGAGGGAGTGCGTCCAGGAGTACCGAGGCGCGCGTGGCTGCGGGATCTCCGCGCACCCGGAGCACCGGCTGCGGAATCCGCCCCGCGCTCGAGCGCGCGGGCGCCGATTCACCCCGCGGTCGCCCGCGCCTCGGACTCC
>CAMPIC010000418.1 GCA_946886185.1 uncultured bacterium | reverse complement strand
TCCGAGCGAACCGCGAGCAGCGCGAGACATTCGGCCGCTTCGGCGATCCCCAACGGATCCCCGATCTCGATCCGGAGCTCCAAATCCTTCCGTGCGCTCTCAGCCGCCTCGTGCAATCGACCATGAGCGATGTGCAAGTACGCCCGGCATGCGTACCATCGGCTGCTCCCGGCGAGATCCTGCACTCGTTTGGCCGATTCAGCCGCGCGGCTGAGGCAGCGTTCCGCGGATTCGAGGTCTCCCAAATCGATCCATACGCGGGCGAATTGGGTCAACGCCCAGCCCAGTCCGGAGGGATTGCCCACCCGTTCCCAAAGCTCGCTCGATCTCCGGAGCGCGTCACGCGCGGATGGGAGATCCCCCTTCGAATAGTGGGCCCGCCCCTCGACTGACTTCGCGAAACCCCGGAGCAGATCGTCCTGGAGCTCGTCCAGCAGAGTGTTCGCCTCCGCCGCGAGCCGAAGCGCGGCATCGCAATCGCCACGGATGTCGTGGGCCCACGCGAGATTCCCCAGCGCGAACGCGATCCCTCGGCGGTCGCCCAGCTTGCGCCGCAGAGCGAGATTCTCTCCATGGGCCGCGATCGCGGCCTCGTGATCCGCCCGGTAGTTCGCCACCCATCCCAGATTGTTCAGGGCGACGGCGATGGTGCGCTCCTCCTCGAGCTCCCTACCCACCTCGAGCGCTTCGCGAGAAAGTCGCGTCGCGGTGTCGAGATCGGTCAGCTCGCATGCGACCCAGCCGAGGTTGTTCAATGCGTCGGCGATACCGCGCCGGTCTCCCAGCCCTCGCCAGATACGCAGCTCCTCTTCGAGCCACTCGCGCGCGACCGGGTTGAATCCCTGGTTGTGGCAAAGGGTGGCAACCCCGTGCAGCGCCCTCGCCCGTATCGGCGGAGGGACGGTACTTCGCGGCTCCATCCGCAGCAGTTGCTCGATCTGCTCGCGCCCTTCCCGCAAGTGCCCGCGCGCGAGCCAGAATCTCCAGATTGCGCCCGCAATCCGAAGTCCACTCTCGGCATTCTTGGTCTCCACCGACCGGGCGAGCGCGGCGCGCAGATTCTCGAGCTCCAGGTCGCATCGATCGAGCCATTCCTTCTGATCCGGACCGGTCAGCGCCGAGCGCGCTTCCTCTGCGAGCGCGATCGCCCAGGAGGAATGCCAGTCCTGGGCGGCGGAAAGCTCACCGCTTTCGGCCAGCCGATCGAGTGCGAACTCGCGCATCGTTTCGAGCATGCCGAAGCGGGCATGACCATCCCGGCGGAGCAGGCTGTGATCGAAGAGGTCGGAAACCGCCTCCACGATATCCGAACCCTCCGCCTCTGTCCCGGCAGGTGGAGTCGCCATCGCCTTTCCCATTCGCTCGACCGCTTCGAGCGAAAATCCGCCCGAGAACACCGAGAGCCATGCAAACAGTCTCTGTCGCGATGGTTCGAGCAACGCGTAGCTCCACCCGATCGCTTGCCGGAGCGTTTGATGCCGGCTGGGACGATCGCGCCCCCCTCCGCGCAGCAGATCGAAGCGCTTGGTCAGACGGACGAGCAGCTCTTCGGGAGGGAAGCTTCGGATACGCGCCGCGGCCAACTCGATCGCGAGCGGAATTCCATCGAGCCGTTCACAGATCCTGGCGATCGCGCGGGCGCTCGCCGCCTCACAGCGGAACGATGGATCGGCCGATCGAGCGCGATCGAGGAAGAGAGCCGTGGCCGCGAACTGATCCAGGTCGTCGGTGGTAGCGACCTTCTGCGGATCCGCGACTGCCAACGGCGGCACCGCAAATGCATGCTCTCCGGAAATTCGCAGCACCACGCGGCTCGTCGCCAGCACCTTGACCCCGGGACAAGAAACGAGGACCGAGGAGACGAAGGGAGCCGCCGAGACCACCTGCTCGAAGTTGTCGAGAATGAGAAGCGAAGAACGATCGGCGAGTCTTTGACGCACCGCTTCGGTGGGCTCGGCCGGAAGCATTGCCTCTGGCATCAGGACCCTGGCGATGGCAGACGGAACGAGAGCGGGATCCTCGATCGCGGCCAGGGGCACGAAGAAGATTCCATCCGGAAAGGCATCAGACATCGACAGTGCGATTTCGAGACTGAGTCGTGTCTTGCCCGTACCGGCCGGACCGGTCAGGGTCAGCAGTCGAGCGGAGAGCAGCAGGGCCCGAGCCGCTGCGAGCTCGCGCTCCCTCCCGAAGAATCGAGTGAGCATTTCGGGAACTTGGAGCGACCGGGCTCCGGTTTCGGACGGCGTCGCGTGCAGTGCGCTTTCCGGTCGGTCGAGGTCCTGGAAAGCAGGCGGGCGCAAGCGTTGCACGAGAAGCCGCGCATCAGGACGGTGGGCGGGATCCTTCTGGAGCAGATCGAGGACGAGCGAACGGAGATTCTCGGACAGGTCCGATCGGGTCCACGGAAGCGGAGGCGAGCTCACGATCGCGTGCAGGATCGCCGGGACATGCTCCCCCTGGAAAGGGCGCCTTCCTTCCAGCATTTCGTAGAGCAGGACACCGAGCGCCCAAAGGTCGGAGGGTGGCCCGACCTGCGCCTCTCCCCGGACCTGCTCGGGAGACATGTACGCGAGCGTTCCGATCGGCACCCCGGGATTCGTGAGACCCGCTCCGCCGTCCAGCTTGGCGACGCCGAAGTCGAGGATCTTGGTCTCTCCCCGCCGCGTGATCATGATGTTGGACGGTTTGATGTCGCGGTGGACGACATGCGCTTCGTGCGCCGCCGCGAGTCCATCGGCGACCCCGGTCGCCACCCGGAGGATCGCTTCCAGGGCGAGCGGTCCTTGCTCGAGCTTCGTGGAGAGCGTGTCTCCATCGTAGAACGCCATCGCGATGAACTCGCGTCCATCTTCGGTCTCTCCGATGTCGTAAATGGTGCAGATGTTGGGATGATCGAGCGCCGAAGCGGCCCGCGCCTCGGCGCGGAACCGCGCGCGAGCCTGAGGATCGTTCCCGAGATGGGACGGCAGCAGCTTGAGCGCGACCGGCCGGTCCAGACGGGTGTCCCGCGCCAAGTGCACGATGCCCATCCCTCCGCGCCCGATCTCACGTTCCACCCGATAGGGACCGATCGTTTCCAGCCGCTCCGGGATTGGTGCTTCCTTCCCCGAAGTTCCGCCAAAGGAAGGAGTGGAGGCAGGGCTGGTGAACGGCGCGCGCTCCAGCACCCCCAGCCCCCGCTCGTGCGCGCGCAGCATCTGCGTGACCTCGCGGCGAAGCTCGGGATCGTCGCATGCCTGATCGAGCCAGCGCGCGCGCTCCTCGGGCTTCAGCTCGAGCGCGCTCTCGAACAGCGATTCGATCTTCTGCCAACGGTCGCGCGACACGTCCTGTCCTCTCTTCGACTGGCTCACGAAATCGGGGTGGAGGGATCCGATTCCGGATAGATTTCCTTGTAGAGCCAGGCACGCGCCTTGACCCAATCGCGTTGGATGGTTCGCTCGGCCACTCCCAGCACCTGCGCGGTCTCCTCCGCGGTCATGCCAGCGAAATAGCGCAGCTCCACCATCTGACGGAGGCGCGGCTCCATCTGTTCCAAGCGATCGAGCGCTCGATCGAGAGCGACGAGCTCGCGCAGCGGGATTTCGAAACCGAGCTCGGCACCGCTGATGCTAACGCGATCCCAATCGCCCCCACGCTTCCCCGCGAGACGATGGCGCGGGGGGGGGGGCGGAGCTTGCCGCATCGCGCGCGCGGCCACCGCCAGGAAATGGGATCGATCCCGCCAGTCGACCTCTGCCTGATCGACCAACTTGCAGTAGGCCTCGTGCACCAGTCCCGTCGCTTCGAGGGTGCGGAGCTGATGCTCGCGCGCGAGCTCCCGCCCACGGGCGGACAGCGCACCCGGCAACCAGCCGG